>CAZGDG010000079.1:0-12339 GCA_964524415.1 uncultured Flavobacteriaceae bacterium | reverse complement strand
AATCCAGATGATCCAACGGTGACTCCAGTAAATTCAATTTTTGATATTGAGGTTACTAAAGTGGTGAATGAGTTGGAACCTGTTGTAGGAGATGACATAGTCTTTACGATAGAAGTAGCCAATATTGGAAATGTTACAGCGACAGATGTTGTTATAAGTGACCAAATTCCAGATGGATATAGTTTCGTGTCATTCATTTCAACTACTGGAACCTACTCTGATGTTAGTGGTGAATGGGTTGTAGGACAGTTGAATCCAGACCAAGTTGAGATTTTAGAGATAACAGTTGAAGTCTTAGGAATTGGAGATTATCAAAATACAGCCTTTGTTGAAAATGCTACAGGTGGTACGGATATCAATCCTGGAAATGACGAATCTTCAGCTTCGGTTGACCCAATTTGTTTGACCATTTACAATGAGTTTTCTCCAGATGGTGATGGTGTTAATGAGACCTTCATTATAGATTGTTTGGAACGTTTCCCTAATAACAAGTTAGAAGTTTACAACAGATGGGGTAACCTGGTTTATTCAAAACGAGGATATCAAAACGACTGGGGCGGTACCTCTAATGGAAGAGCAGTTGTAGCTCAATCCAATGAATTGCCAGTAGGTACATATTATTACGTACTTGATTTAGGTGACGATTCAGAACCGAGAGTAGGATGGTTATATATAAACAGAAGAAACTAATAGTCACCGAAAAATGAAATACAATATCATGATACATAAATCACAATTTCAAAAAGGATTAGTAGCCATAGTATTCACAGTTTTTAGTGCTATTGGTTTGGCTCAACAAGATCCACAGTTTACGCATTATATGTATAATACATTGAGTGTAAACCCTGCTTATGCCGGACAGCGTGAAACATTAAGTGTTGTAGGTCTTCACAGGTCTCAATGGGTTGGTGTTGATGGTGCCCCTCAAACTCAAACATTCTCTATTCATTCACCTTTGCGCAATGAGCGTGTAGGATTAGGATTGAATATTGTAAGTGATGCCTTGGGGCCAGCAAGAGAGACTTTTGTCGATGCCAATTTTTCATACACCATACCCTTAAATGAAAACGACTTGAAGCTTTCATTTGGAGTAAAAGGAGGGTTACATATGTTGGATACCGATTGGAGTAAAGGTATATTCAGAGATCCTGATGTAGCTTTTAATGAGAATTTAAATCTCATATCGCCAATGGTAGGTGCTGGATTATACATGCATACACGCAAATGGTATTTGGGTGTAGCGGTGCCTAATTTTTTGGAAACAGACCATTACGATGATTTTCAGGAGTCAGTGGCCACGGAGCGAATGCACTTTTATGCCATTGGTGGTTATGTGTTTAACCTGAGTGAAACAACTGAATTCAAACCCGCTTTCTTAGTAAAAGCTACAGCAGGAGCACCTATTATTGCCGACTTTTCAGCTAACTTCTGGTTTCAGAAGAAATTAACGGCTGGCTTGGCGTGGCGATGGGATGACTCTATAAGCGCCCTAGTTGGTTTTCAAGTAACTCAAGGTATGTTTATAGGATATGGTTACGACCTGACAACAACAGGACTCAATAATTACAACAGTGGTTCACACGAGATTACGTTAAGATTTGAAGTCAAGAAAATTGGACGAATTTTATCACCGCGTTTCTTCTAAATTTATGAATATGAGAACACTTTCAAAATATATTTTAATAACATTTGTTAGTTGCTTTACAGCAAGTTTTTCCCAAACAGGAAAGATTCAAAGTGTGCAAGACGATTATAGAGATTTTGCCTATGTTAAAACCAGTGAGGTTTTACTTGAGGTTGCAAACAAGGGTTACAGGTCTGTTGAATTATTACAGCAATTGGCCAACTCTTTCTATTTTAGAAATGAGATGGAGGAAGCGGCGAGATGGTATGGAGAATTAATGGCCCTAGAAGAGGTAATAGATCCAGAATATTACTTTAGATATGCTCTCGCCCTAAAAGGCATTGAGGATTATGATAACTCCGATAAATGGATGGCAAAATTTCATCAATTAAAGCCAGATGATTTAAGAGGGAAGGCATTTAAATCCAAAGAAGACTATAAATCTGTTATAGAAGAAGTAAGCCGCGATGATATATCTGTTGAGAATGTCGAATTTAATACAGAGTTTTCAGACTTTGGTATTACCGAATATGAAAATAGTTTGGTTTTTGCATCTTCAAGAGGTGGAGGGAGAAAGTATCGTTGGAATGACCAACCCTATTTAGATCTTTATAGTGTGGAAAAAACATCTCAGGGTTATGGAGAAGTTAAAGCTCTTGACGGAAAGGTCAATACCAAATATCACGAATCTAGCGCTGTATTTTCCCCAAATGGTAAATATGTATTTTTTACGAGAAATAACTTTTACCGTTTGAAGTATAAGGAAGATGATGATGGTGTAAATAGGCTTCAATTATACAGAGCAACACGTAGCGAAGATGGAACATGGGATGAAATTCATAAAGTTCACTTTAATAGTGAGGCTTATAGTGTTGCGCATCCAGCATTGAACTTAACAGGAACAAAATTATATTTTGCTTCAGATATGCCTGGAACATTTGGTCAGTCGGATATTTTTGTAGTCGACGTAAACGATGACGGAACTTTAGGAGAACCAGAAAATTTAGGCTCCTCCATCAATACAGAAGGACAGGAATCTTTTCCTTTTATAAACACCGATGGTGATTTATACTATTCATCAAACGGTTATCCTGGTCTTGGTGGCTTGGATATCTTTATTTCAGAAGAATTGGATAAGAAAGTAAGCGAGGGTTCTAATAGAAACTTTCCTATTGAAAATGTTGGACAGCCTATAAATAGCCCTGCAGACGACTTTGCTTATTACGAGAATCTAGTTACTAAAAGAGCTTACTTTAGTTCAAACAGGGATGGTGGTAAAGGCAGTGACGATATTTATACTTTCGAAATTCCTGATTGCGAGCAATTTGTTGCAGGTACTGTAATAGATCTTGATACTCGCGAATTAATTTCTGGAGCAACCGTAAGGTTATATGATGGTGAAGGGAACGAAATCGAGCAAACAACTGTGGATGCTGATGGTGCATTTAAGTTTGAACTGGAATGTGAAAAAGAGTATCTAATCAGAGGAGAAAAGGCAGATTACACGGCTTATGAAACACGATTCACTACACCTAAGAAAAGTCAAGAATTACTGTTACAGTTAATGTTAACCAAAGATGTTCAGTCCATTGGTCCTTGTGATGACTTGGCTAAGATTTTGGATATTCCAATCATTTATTTTGATTTCGACAAGAGTGACATTAGATACGATGCTGAAATAGAATTGCAAAAAGTAATTGCAGTACTCAACCAGTATCCAACTATGACAATAGATATTAAAAGCCATACCGATTGCCGTGGTGAAGCTTCTTACAACCAGAAGTTATCCGATCGCAGAGCGCAATCAACCAAACAATATCTTATAGATAATGGTATCGATGCAGGCCGATTGGTCGCTAAAGGTTATGGTGAATCTCAATTGGTAAATGATTGTGGATGCGACATGGCCAACGCACAACAGTGTAGCGAAGAGGAACATCAACTCAATCGACGTTCAGAATTTATTATCACCAGTATCAAGGGAGAACGATGTAACGATAATTAGAAACAATTACTAAAGCCGCTTTTTTAAGCGGCTTTTTTTTTATGAATTCCTTTACTTTATTTAAAATCTAAGGTATTAATTTTGTTACATGAAAGAAGAACAGGTAATCCTTGTGGATGAAAACGATAATGTTTTAGGTTTAATGCCTAAGATGGAAGCGCATGAAAAAGCGCTTTTGCATCGAGCGTTTTCGGTATTTGTATTTAATTCTAAAAATCAATTGATGTTACAACAGCGTGCATTACATAAATACCATTCACCTGGGTTATGGACCAATACCTGTTGCAGTCATCAACGACAAGGTGAAAGTAACATTGAAGCAGGAAAACGCAGACTGCAAGAGGAAATGGGATTTGTCACCGATTTGGAAGAAACCACATCATTCATTTACAAAGCACCTTTTGACAACGGACTTACGGAACACGAGTTGGATCATATTTTAATAGGGTACTTCGATGGTACGCCTAACCTAAATGAGGATGAAGTTGCGGACTGGAAATGGATGTCATTGGAAGAAGTGAAAACCGATATGGCCATTAATCCAAACCTATATACCGCTTGGTTCAAAATTATTTTTGAGAAGTTTTACGAATTTATAAACGTAAATCAATAATGAAAGTCACCGTACACAGAAAAGCACACTTTAATGCAGCCCACAGGCTTTACCGAAAAGATTGGGACTTTGAAAAAAATGATGAAATTTTTGGTAAGTGCAACAATCCAAATTTTCATGGCCATAACTATGAATTAATTGCTAGCGTTACAGGAGAAATTGACCCTGAAACCGGTTACGTCATTGACGTTAAAATTTTAAAGGACATTATCAAATCAGAGGTTGAAGACGCCTTTGATCATAAAAACTTAAACATTGAAGTGCCAGAGTTTGAAAACCTCAATCCTACTGCTGAGAATATTGCTGTGGTCATTTACAATAAGGTTAAGGCAAAATTAGACCCAAAGTTTGATTTAGAAATTACCCTTTACGAAACTCCTCGTAATTTTGTGACTTATTCAGGCTCTTAGACCTATAACAGAATCTTGTACTTATTATGTCAACGCTTTATCCCTTGAAATTCCAACCTATATTAATGGAAAAAATATGGGGAGGTAACAAGCTTAACCGTTTGTTAAATAAAAAATCCAATGCCGATGGTATAGGTGAGAGTTGGGAGATAAGCGGAGTAAAAAACAATGTCTCAGTTGTAGCCAATGGACCTCTTAGAGGACAATCATTACAAAGCTTGTTGGAAACTTATCCTTCAGAAGTTCTTGGACATAAGAACTACCAACGATTTGGAACTAATTTTCCTTTGCTCATAAAGTTTATCGATGCCAAAAAGGACTTAAGCATTCAATTACATCCTGACGACAATTTGGCCAAGGAACGCCATGATTCATTCGGAAAGACAGAAATGTGGTATGTGATGCAGGCAGACGAGGATGCCAAGCTCATGGTAGGGTTTAATAGACCAATGACTAAAAATCTTTATCTGAAACATTTAGAAAATAAATCACTGGCGGAAATATTAAATTTTGATAAGGTTTCTGCTGGAGATACCTATTTTATTGAAGCAGGAAGAATACATGCCATTGGCGCAGGAGTGTTACTGGCAGAAATCCAGCAGACAAGTGATATAACATACAGGGTGTACGATTGGGATAGGGTAGATGATAAAGGAAACAAAAGAGAGCTACACAATGATATTGCTCTAGATGCCTTTAAATTTGATTTGCAAAATAATTTTAGGATTAGCTACGACAGAAAAACCAATACTTCCAATAATATGGTAAGCTGTCCTTTTTTTACGACCAATTTCATAGAGTTGTCTCATGATATTGATAAGAAAAACACCCAAGATTCCTTTATAATTTACATTTGTGTGGATGGTCACTGCCAAATTACTTGTAAAAACCATAGTGAAGTTTTATCCAAAGGCGAAACTGTGCTTTTGCCAGCTGCAATAGCCGACTATAGCCTTATTGGAGCAAACGCAAAACTTTTGGAGGTATACATTTAAACCATGGCTATACCAATAAAATAATTGGAATGCTTAAATTTGTATAACTATTAATTTGATAGATTATGGCGAACAAAAGAGATTTAAAAAAAGATATTAATTACGTTTTTGGCGAAATTATTGAAACTGTTTTAGACAAAGACGAAAAACAGTCTAAGGAAGGTGACGCAATTATAGAGGATGCGATAACACATTTTGATGAATTAATTGCAAGAGTAAACGAGAGAAATATTGAAGATGTAAAAGCACATTTTAAATCCATTAATGCAGATTTGGAATCCAAAGGGCGAGATCTCGTGGACCGCATTAATAAACTTTAAAAATTCTAAAATAAAAAAGCCAACCCAAAAAGGTTGGCTTTTTTTATAATTGCCTAGGGCATTTCTTCGCCAGTCTTTAGACGTTCCTTTAGTTTGTTTCCATAATAAGATTGCTTAACCTTTTCAGTAAGGCCTTTATAAATAGAATCTACATATACAGGGTTAGCATTTGGTATTTCATATAATGCTAAGTAGGGAGCAACTTCACTGTTGTTATGGTTTAATGCATACTGTATCGTATAGGTGTATTTTCGTTTAAACAAGGCATTAGAGACTTTGTTTAACGAATCTAGTTTAATACTGTCATTATCCTTCTGGGCAAGAAAGGAAGCTTCAATAAGTTCTAGGTTTTGATCGTTGAATTTGGTCATAACCTCAAGATACTCTTCCAGTAATTTTTGCTGCTCGGAACCTTGGATTTTAGCGTCAAAGTAGAAGTTTTTAAGTGTTGTGTTTATTACTGTTTCACCCTTATCGGCAAAGAAGGGAATATAGTGCTCTTCACCATCGTTTTTATACAGTTTTAAGTATAATAGTATAGGGTCTTCAATATTGGCTTGCAACAGATATTCTGGCTCACCTGTTATCACCATAGAATCTAAGTTAATTCGTACTGAGTCCAACTCTTTTTGAAGGTAAACCGTACCTTTTTTAAGACCTTTAATAGAGCCCGTTAGTTTGAAATTTGAAGATTTTTGTTCTTTGCAAGCGCTTAAAACAAAAATAAGGAGAATGAATCCTAATACGTTTTTCATGGTATTTAAATAAGTTGAAAAATTTAAAGGTGGCAAATATCTTAATATTGATAGAGAAATGCTAACCTCCGGCCGCTAATTGCATTAAAATAGTACATCCAATGGCGGCAATTGTTCCCACGGCATAACCTAGAACAGCCAGTAAAACCCCAACAGTGGCTAAGGATGGGTGAAAGGCTGAAGCTACTATCGGTGCAGAAGCGGCACCTCCCACGTTGGCTTGGCTGCCAACTGCTAAGAAGAAATAAGGAGCTTTAATTAATTTAGCAACACCGATAAGCATTAGTGCGTGAATAGACATCCAGATTAAACCAACGACAATTAAGCCAGGCGATTCAAAAACAGAACGAATATCTATTTTCATTCCTATAGTTGCCACGAGAATATAGATAAAAACACTTCCAAATTTGCTCGCACCAGCTCCTTCGTAATTTTTTATTCTGGTATAGGAAAGCAATATTGCCGTTACTGTGGCAATGCTTATCATCCAGAAAAATTTTGAACCTAAAAAAGTAAGCATATTTTTGGTCTGTACCGATTCTATATTGGCGACAACACCATCAAAAAATGGCCCTAAATACGAAGCTCCAATGTGTGCAAAACTTACCGCTCCAAAGGCAATAGCTCCAATTATCATTAGGTCTGTAAGTGATGGATTGCGTTTAACACTTTCTGCAAAAGTGGATACTTTTTCCTTTAATTCTTCAATAGAAGAGGTGTCTGCTTTTAACCACTTGTTGAGTATTTTTCTACGACCAATACCTATAAGTATTATGGCCATCCAAACATTAGCCACAAAAATATCAACGAAGACCATTTTACCATATTCAGATTGGTTATAACCGTATATTTCTAACATTGCCGTTTGGTTGGCACCACCGCCAATCCAGCTTCCTGCTAATGTTGATAAACCTCTCCATACTGCATCTGGTCCTGCACCTCCAACAACATCTGGTGCAACTGCAGATACGGCTAGGATAGCTATGGGTCCACCAATTACAATACCTACGGTACCAGTAAAAAACATAATTAACGCTTTCCATCCCAGATTAAAAACCGCCTTTAGATCAATACTAAGGGTCATAAGAACCAAAGCTGCAGGCAAGAGGTACCTACTGGCCATATAGTATAGGTTGGAACTTTTATCAATGGTTTCTCCAGTGGTTGAGATTTCTGTCCATTCTGCAGCAATTAAACCAGAGGTAGTTAGTAATGCAGGTACCATGTAGGCCATAAAAAGTCCAGGGACAATTTTATAAAATTTTTCCCAAAAGCCTCCTTTTAAGGATTCTGTGTAGAATACAAAACCTAAGGCTAGCATTAAAATTCCAAAAATTATGGTGTCGTCTGTAAAAACAGGTTGATTGGTCATAACAACGGTTTAAACCGCAAAATACAAAAATTACAATCTAAAAAAAGTCTTAAGGTATGCTATGGATTCAGTCTTCCTTTTTTTTGGGCTGTCTATTGTTTTCCTTCAGACATTTGTTAAGCATCCACTCAATCTGTCCGTTAGTACTTCTAAATTCATCTGAAGCCCACTTTTCAATAGCTTTAAGCATATCTTCATTAAGTCGTAACGCAAAGGCTTTTTTCTTAGGCATGGTTTATTTTTTGATGAATTCCGTTATGGCTGTTACAAGATTTTCAGATAATGGAAATTCTTCGTTATAATATGATTTTAAATTGTCCTCTTCCTGAGATATTGTTTTTAACACATGGTTCATTTGGTCTATGATAATCAATTGTGAATTTGGGTAAGCCCGATGCAGGTCTTTGGCTTCCTCTACGCTAACTTGAAGGTCTTTCGTACCATTTATAATTAAAGCAGGTGTATTTAGAGCAGCAATTACTTCAGTAGGTTCGTAGAGCATCCACGACTTAAAAAATGATTGGTTCATTGGGTTGAGCAGAGAAAAGGCTATGGGGTCAACCTTTGCTATGGAGCCGTTAGATTTCAACTCTTTAAAGTGAGCACCAAAAATATTGGCAATAGAATCGCCATTTTGAGTTCTAATTTGTTCAATAATGGTTTTGTCTATTGATTTAGAAGGTCCAGCAATTGAGATGTATTTTTCAACAGTATCATTAAGGGCTAACATGGCAACAAGGGATCCTTGGCTGTGACCGATAAGGGTAATGCTCGAGAACCGAGGGTCGTCTTCAAAATTAGATATAGCAACTTTTACATCGTCCACAAAGTCCTCTAGACTTATACCATTTAAGAGGAATTTCATGTTAGCACTTGTAGAAGTGCGCTTGTCGTATCTGTAAAATGCAATTCCGTTTTTATTGAGTGCTTCAGCAAGTTGTTTGATGTAGCTGGCATTGATATTTGCACCTTGCTGATTGCCGTTTCTATCAACATTTCCCGAACCATGGACGAAAATGACTAGAGGCTGTTTTTTGAGGTTGGTCCTATAGGAGAGCGTTCCAGGAATTTGGATGCTGTCATTCATGAGTTTATAAGTCTCAGACTTAACCTCACCTTGGCCTATGCAGAAACAAGTCAATGAGAGGTAGGCCATAAGCACTCCGATTATTCTAATTGTTTTCATAAGAGCGTTTTTCTAATTTGGACTTGTAGGTATCTAAGATTTGTTGAATTTCGTTTGTTCTCTGCGTACCTATAAGAAGTTTTTTTCCATTTTTGAGTTCTAATTGAAGACCCTTATCTCCAGAAACGTTAATTGCGGTTCCTTTAGATTTTCTCCAGAAAAAGCCACCTTTAAGACCCCATCCTCCGTATTCGCTTATAGCGTCATAAGTTCTTAAATGAGCCGATTCGATGTCTTCCCAAGGAATCTGTTTGTATTTTAAATGAAAAGGAAAGAACTTATAGTAGATGCCTTTTTCATCAATCCTCGTACTGAGTTTAATTGTAAAAATTAATGCTGGAGCTATTAATATAATGGCCAAGATTAATAAAAGATTTGGCAGGGTAAAGCTGTCAGGGTTCTTTTGATAATCACTGACAATAGCGACAAGTGGAACTAAGGTACTCACTGCCAAGAGTACAATAATCCATACTTGATTAAAGCGTTGCTCCTCTTTAAAAATGCGCATTACCTATTTTTATCTCGTTCAAAAACTATAGAGTACCAATTAGGATTAATATCTATTACCTGCCAGCCTTCTCTTGCATATTGATTGAGAAAGTCTTCAAAATTTTGGGCTCGGTTCCGCCAACCTAGTTTAGGCTGAACAACTTTGTATTCTTTCATAGTCTATAATTTAGTTTTGTCATTAAAAAATACCAGAGCAACAACAACACCAATAAATATTCCGATTAAAGACCCATATGCCGTACCCAAAGCTACGGCACCGACTACCGCTCCAATTGTGACTCCAATACTTGTGCCAAGCGAAGTGCCAATAGCTATACTGTATATTTGTTCTTTAGACATTCTTAGTGGCTGAGTGTTCCTGTGTTAACCACTGGCGCAGCATCTTTATCTCCACAGAGTACAACCATTAAGTTGCTTACCATGGCAGCTTTACGTTCTTCGTCTAAATCCACAACCTGCTTTTTGTTTAGTTCTTCTATAGCCATTTCAACCATACTTACGGCACCTTCTACAATTTTGTGTCTTGCTGCAACAATAGCTGTAGCTTGTTGCCTTTTAAGCATGGCGTTTGCAATTTCTTGTGCGTAAGCTAAGTATCCTATGCGAGCTTCTAGCACTTCTATTCCTGCAATAGATAGTCGCTCATCAATTTCTTTTTCTAGCGCATTGCTTACTTCGTTCACACTAGAACGTAATGTGATATCCTCATCATGGCCCTCATCCGCAAAATTATCATAGGGATACATGGATGCAAGTTTTCTTACTGCGGCATCTGTTTGCACACGTACGAAATTCTCGTAGTTGTCAACATCAAAGGCAGCCTTGTACGTGTTTTGTACACGCCACACCAAAATTGTACTTATCATTACAGGGTTGCCAAGTTTATCATTGACCTTTAAGCGCTCACTGTCAAAATTACTAGCTCTAAGCGAAATCTTTTTCTTAGTGTAGAACGGATTTACCCAATAAAAGCCATTTTTCTTAACGGTACCCATATACTTCCCAAAAAGCAACAATACTCTAGAGCCATTAGGTTGTACCATAATAAAACCAAACGCCAGTACAAGGCTTAAAACAATACCCACTATAAACCATGGAGATCTTGTAAGTGGTATGCCTGCAATGCTACCAAAAAAAAGCATTAAAAAAACAAAGAGCATGAGATAGCCATTGGCTGGAACAATAATTTTTTCTTCTGTCATGATGTGAAATTTAATTAGTTAATCATTTAATAATTCAATATGATATTAAAATGATATCATAAAGATATAATTTAAATAGTTAGTGTGCAAATTTCTTTATTTGTTACAAACGAATTTAAAATGTGTAAACAGCCTCCAGAAATAGGCTTGAAAAGTACCCTAATTAATACAAGGCACCATTAAGCTGTGTCAATAAGCCTTAAAGTGCTTCATTGAGGGGTTGTTGAATTGAAAACTGACAATAAATAGAGCTGCTTTGTCAGTCGCGACAAGAGCGAGTTCTATAAAGATTTGATAAACTGCGTTATAGTTTCTATAAGTTTAGATGAAATTGGCCTAAAGGATTCATTGTATGATTTTGAATTTTCTAAATCATCTCCTTTAATTTCAAATAACACGTGGTTCATATCTTCAATTATAGCCAATTGTCCATTAGGGCTATTGTCTGCCAACAGTTCGGCTTCGCTAACAGGTACTTGTAGGTCCTTTGTTCCATTTATGACAAGTACAGGCATTTGAAGTTGTTTTATGGCTTCATTTGGGTTGTACTCCATCCAGTTTATCATAAAGGGCTGCAGGCTACTGTTAAAAACAGAGCTCAAGGCTTGTGGATAATCTTCTGTGGTTTGGCCATTTTTTAATGTGGAAATGGTTCGTTTGGCGTCTTCGGCTAGCATTGGTGCTGTTTTGGATATTTGCTCCAAAATAACATCACCAATGTTTTGGCCAGCACCAGCTAAGGAAATAAAACCGTCCACATATTCATTACATGCCAATATTCCCACCAAACTGCCCTGGCTATGTCCAATGACAACAAGCTTTCCAAAGTCTTCCTTCTCTTGAAAGAAGGCTATCACATCGGATGCATCACTAACAAAATCATCAAACATTATGTCGTTGTCCAATCGTCCTTGCCTAATTTGCTTTACGCTACGTTTATCGTAGCGATAAGATGCTATGCCGTTTTCGCCCAGTGCCACAGCCAGTTTCTTAAGAGCGTTACTCTTCATAAAATTCTGATTACCATCTCTATTTACTGGGCCTGATCCCGCAATAATAATTGCCAGGTCGGGTTTGGTTGTAGCATTTGGTAGAAGTAAGGTGCCATCAATCCAGTTCGATATAGATAGTGTTCTTTCAGTAAAAGCAGAATTCTGGGCAGCACTATTAAAAAATGAAATGAATATAAAAATGCAGCATATCAATCTCATAACTACTAAACTTTTGGCCATGTAAAATTATCTTTTTTTAGCATACGTTGGGTGAAAGTTTAAAACAAATAATACTGGGATTTAGTATAAAATAGCATGTGATTTAATGAAATATAGACTTGCATTTTATCGTTTA
>CAZGDG010000078.1:7600-12398 GCA_964524415.1 uncultured Flavobacteriaceae bacterium | reverse complement strand
GTTGTGATTGCTGTAGGCTATACCAACTTGTTTACCATTAAAGGCCTTGAGGCGTTTGTTGAGCCTCATCCGAAGGCTGTAGCCGAAAAACAACGCATCTGGCTAAAAAATACGGACCATAAAATAAAAGAGAACTTATACGTGGCAGGAACTTTAGCAGGATGGCGTAGCCAATTTTCTATAGCCGCTGGAAGTGGTGCTCAAGTGGCTACCGACATTTTAACACTTTGGAATGATGGCAAACACACCAAAGTGCACGACAAGGTTACTGTTTAAAATTAGGGTATTCCGTACTGAGCAAAATTACCTCTTGGACCATGGCGTCGTCCTTATTGAGAATTTCTTCAAAGGAGTCATCGTCAAAGAGCTGACGGCCCAAAGATGCTTTAATGAGCCTTCTTAATTGGTTATAGTAAGCCGCAAAACTAAAGTTGGTCCCTTCTTTGTCATTTACATAGTCTTGAAATTGAAGAACCATGTCATCGCTTACGTTATAGTTATTGATGAAATCGTATTTAGAATACGAAGCAAACAGATCTCTTTGTTCATCTAAAGTTTCAAAAACAAAACGGCCAAAATGACCACGGCGTCTCAGGAAGTTTATAGTTTCATTATCAAAATCACGGTCTACAGGCACAAAAATATCCGGAATTATACCACCTCCGCCATAGACCACCTTACCTTTGGGTGTTGTAAATTTTAATGAATCTTCAACCTTAATATTGTCCTCATCTACCAGCTCACCTGTGCGCAAGCGCTTAAAATAGTCATTGTAATAGGCGCTGTTATCACCATTGGTATAAGGTCTCTGAATAGAGCGTCCTGTAGGTGTGTAATACCTAGAGACGGTTAACCTGATGGCACTGCCGTCACCTAAGGCCATTTCCCTTTGCACCAAACCTTTGCCATAAGATCGTCTACCTACGATAATACCCTTATCGTTATCTTGTAAGGCTCCCGCTATGACCTCACTAGCTGATGCGGAATTTTCATTGATTAAAACGTAGAGTTCACCTTGTTCAAAATCACCTCGCTTTGTAGCATAGGTATGTTCTTCCCTTCCATTTTTATCTCGTGTGAATAGAATGAGCTTGCCTTTTTCTAAAAATTCGTCTGCAATCCTCTCCGCAATTCCCAAAAATCCTCCAGGATTATCCCTTAAATCTAAAACCAATTTGCTTGCGCCCTGTGCTTTTAAATCGTCCAAGGCTTCTTTAAATTCATTAAAGGACGATTCTGCAAAGCGGTTCATCTTTATGAATCCAAGATTATCCGTTAGCATATAAGAGGCCACAACACTTTTTATGGGAATGTCTTCGCGCCATACATCGACATCAAAAATCTTATTTTCGCTCTTTCTGTAAACGGTCAATGTAACTTTAGTGCCTTTATCTCCTTTTAATTTTTGGGTAATCAAGTCATTGGTTATGGTCTTACCAAATAGGGTGTCACCATCTGCCATTAAAATACGATCACCTCGCATGATGCCAGCACGTTCACTTGGTCCTCCTGCCGTTGGCTTTATAACCGCTATAGTGTCCTTAAAGGGATAGAAATTTATGCCAATACCCACAAAATCGCCTTTCATGTTTTCCGTAACCCGCTGCAAATCTTCCTTTGGAATGTAGGTTGAATGTGGATCGAGATTATCTAAAATACCATTAACAGTAACGTCTACAATGCTATCTGTATTTACCTCATCGACGTATTCATAGTCAATGTAATCAATAAGTCGGTTGAGTTTATCCTTTTTACTGTTGGTAGTAAACAACCGATCTGAGGTGTCTGTGAAATTCAGCTTTCCGCCAATGAACACACCGACCGCGATTGCAGTGCCAATTAAAAGAGGTATATATTTATTTTTCGTAGCCATTAGGCATTTAAGTCATCAATATGATCTAATGTTATCCCAGCGCGCTTTAAAAATTGCAATCCAGAATCATCTTTATAAGCCTGTTGATAAACCACACGGATTATTCCTGCTTGATGAATCAGCTTACTGCATTCCTTACATGGCGACAAGGTAATATACAAGGTAGCGCCTTTGCAGGATTGGGTTGACGAGGCTACTTTTAATATAGCATTAGCTTCGGCATGAAGCACATACCATTTGGTGTAGCCTTCTTCGTCTTCACAATAATTTTCAAAACCTGTAGGTGTGCCATTATACCCATCAGAAATAATCATACGATCTTTAACGATTAAAGCACCGACCTGCTTGCGTTTGCAATGGGATAATTTACCCCATTCTTTAGCGATTCTTAAATAGGCCTTATCGTATCGTAATTGCTTCTTTGCTGACATTACAAGTTTTGTTTGCACAAACGTACAAGGTATTTAACGAAGATAAAAGGTTAGTATTTTATAGACAATTGGCTTAGAGTTAAAGTTTTACCAAACTTTAGTCCTAGTTTAACAAATCGCTACCTGTAATCATAGGGATTACCAAGCCTACAACTACTGCTGATAGTACCATGACCCAGTCGCGTTTAGAGAATCTAAATAAAGTCTGAAATAAAAACCCTAGGAACAAGACCACAAATACAACGATGATTTGGGCGAGTTCAATTCCTAAAGCAAACTCAATTAGTAATTCCAATTTATTTTCAGATTGACCCGCAAACATCTTAAACTCGCGAGCAAAGCCCAAACCATGTATTAGTCCAAAGAAAAGGGTTGCAAAAAATAATAAGCCAATAGAATTTGCTTTATCTTTTTTACCAGCAGTGAATACGTTATATAAGGCTGTAATAAGTATGGTTACGGGAATTAAAAATTCCACTAAAGCAGCATTTACGCTAACTACACCATATGCAGCAAGTACAAGTGACAAGGTGTGGCCTAGGGTAAACATGGATACCAGAAGCAAAATACGTTTCCAATCCTTAAAGACATAAGGTACGGCCAAAACCATTAAGAACAGTACATGGTCATAGCCATTTGGGTCTAAAACATGGTTCATGCCGTATTGAACGTTGAACCAAAAATTCTCAAGCATAATTTATGATATTTGGGACGGTAAAGGTACTATTATTATTCATAAAAATATCTCTTATTCTAGACACTTCTCTTTTCATATTCAGAGCTCCTTTTTTTAGTTTGCACTTTATCTTTTTCAAAGCAATTTTTTATAAAAAAACCAACCGCAATAATTACGGTTGGCTTGCTATTAATTCAATTGTATCCAGACCGATTTGGTCTTGGTCAACCAATTAAATACTTGTTTAGTTCCTTTCAAAGGTTAATAAGTCTTCTGAGCCATCGTCATCATCAAAATCCCTCAAACGGATGATATCATCCGTCACTTCAATGACGTCCCAGTCTTCTTGTAACTCCTCTAGGGGGAAAGTACTTCCAAAGTTCAAATTAAGGGCAAGTGGCGTCGTATCTCCAGACGAAGTTGACCAAATACCATTAACTGTACCGTTAGAATCTGTTGCCGTAGCCGTGTTGTCTGATGCAAAGTTGAAGACGTAATCGGCAAAGTCTGCTGTTTCATCTGTATCGTCAAAGAAATAGGTAACGTACCAATCACCATTTGTTAAGGCATTAACCAAAGCTGAATCATCTACATTTCCATTTCCAGAACAATTGTTCTTAAATTCGAGTTCGTCGTCATCACCTATTCTTAGGCTTACTTCCAACTCATCGTCATCGTCATTTTCTATTTCATGAAGGACCCATGTGTCATTGACATCGGCGAAGCCTGGAATACTAATCTCAACGGTAATATTATTCCCAGAACCACTGGCATTCCATGTTCCTGTTTCAGTTTGAGACCCATTATCCCAAGCTACTGAAATTGTATTATCGGAATTAAAGGTAAAGAAGTACCCTTCGTAATTGTCTTCTAAATCATTGTCGTTTCGTTCTAACTCATCGATGTACCAGTCTGTGCATTGTGTTAACACATCAGATAGTAAGTTTGTAGTGCAATTGTCGCAATCGTCATCATTATAATCATAGTCATCATCCTCATCACAGCTATCATCTGCTATTTCGATAGCTACTTCGAGTTCTTGTATAGTATTTATGGTTTGTGTAGTGCCATCTGCGAAAACAACTGTGATTGGGAAATCAATAGTTACTGCTGCAAATTCGTCTAAATCATCAATAAAATCGTACATATCGTTATCGTTGTTAATAACAATGGATTCTATTAAATCGTTATTGGCGTTGAATACAGAGGCCGTAATCGGATACTCAAAGTCTATACACTCTATATCATCATCATCTTCATTTTCTCCAGCGCAATCGTCTGCATAATCTTCTAATTCATCTAGACTATTTATAACGATTTCTGTATAATCTGCTAAAACTATAGTAATAGGAAAATCTATTTCTATGTTATCATCATCGTCGTCAAAGGCTTCAAGAATTTCCTCGAGATCATCGTAATCACCAATTTCAGTTATAGTAATCACGATACTATTCACCGTTACGGTAATGGGAAGCTGAATGGTAAAGCAGTTAGCATTATAGACTATATTGTCTACAGACCCATCATTTGCAGCGACACTGCTCATTAAACTAGCAACAGCAGAGTTGGCTTCAATCGCTTGTTGCGCTGGTGGATCTATGGACAAATCCTCTTCAGTTCTACATGCGGTTACTGAAAGAAAAATCCCTAGGATAACCACTAAAATCGGTTTTAAAGTTTTCATAATAAATGGTTTAATTATTTTAAGTTCGTTTTTTGAATGGCCCTATTCTCAAAGGTGCCTTTATTAATAAAACAACTCACTTTATAAATGTCCCAAAAAAAATTTCATTTTCTTGTTATCTGTTTTTATTCCGT
>CAZGDG010000078.1:0-7500 GCA_964524415.1 uncultured Flavobacteriaceae bacterium | reverse complement strand
AAAGACATTAAAATATTTTGTATCATTCCAACTAATTTGATTCTAAGGTGACCGAGCCCATTTATAAAGATATTTGCGATAAATTTAGATTCTCCAAACTCTACGAGAAGTATGCACAAACCTTGAGCAATATTTTATATTATAAGTATGGAGATCTGCTCAACCCTGCCGATAAAGTACAGGAAGCCTTTATAAAGTTATGGGAAAACTGTGCTAAAGTTGCGCCAGAAGCAGCCAAATCATTTTTGTATACCACGGCCAATAATATGATGCTCAACGAGGTAAAGCATCAAAAAGTGGTTCTTAATTACCAAAAGGTAAAGCCTAAGGACTATACGAACGAAACGCCGGAATTTATATTGCGAAAAAAGGAATTCCTGAAAAAGTTTCAAAACGTACTATCACAATTAAAGGAAGAAGAGCGCACCGCATTTCTTTTAAATAAAGTCGATGGCAAAACACATAAAGAAGTTGGGGAAATTTTAGGCATCACCAAAAAAATGGCTGAGCATAGAATATACGCCGCAATGAAAACACTGAAGGAACACCTTGAAGAACTCAAACAAAAATAATTTTGGGACAATTGCATTTTAAGTTGTTTTAATAGTATAACAACATGTTATGGAAAAAGCGGATTTAATAAAAAAATGGTTGAACAACGACCTGTCCAAGGCAGAGTTGGAGGCATTTAACGCCATGGAAGATGCTGCACTCTACAAGGAAATTGTTGCAGAAGCCCAAAGATTTAGCGGTGCTACAAACGCAAAAGTACCCTCTTACGAAGCTTTTGATAAAAAACTCAGTGAGCATAAAAACACAAGGACGCCGTGGCTGAAAATTATTTCTGGTATAGCAGCGGTTCTCGTTGTGGGCCTAGCCTTATTTACGCTGATAAACTATAACAAAACAACCTCATTTAGAACAGATTTAGCCCAGAAAGAACAGATTACCTTGCCTGATAATTCACGCGTTGATCTTAATGAGTTGTCAGAATTGGAATTTAACAGTGCTAAATGGCAAGATAACCGTATGCTCAACTTAAAAGGTGAAGCTTTTTTCGATGTAGAGAAAGGAAAGCGCTTTGACGTTAATACCAATTTAGGAACCGTTAGCGTTTTGGGAACCGAATTTAATGTCTTGGCAAGGGATAGTATATTTAAAGTATCTTGTTACGAAGGTTTGGTGCAGGTAAGCTACGGTAATAAAACTATTAAGTTACCTGCAGGTACCGAATTTTTGTTATCCTCTGGAACTGGTATTACCACCAATATTAGTGTAGCAGAACCGTATTGGCTTAAAAACATGAGTGTCTTTAAAAGTGCCATTTTTCCTGATGTCATCAAGGAGCTAGAAAAGCAATACAACATTGAGGTAGATATCCCAACAGATATCAGCATGAAATTTACTGGTGCTTTTGAACATAATAACTTAGATAATGCCCTTAAATCTATAACAAAGCCCCTTAATTTGACCTATGCCATACTAGAAAACAACAAGGTCATTATAAGGCATGAAGCACAGTAAAATCTATGTTTTTTTCGTGTTGTGCTTTGTTGCCCTATTTGCATCGCAAGCCCAAACTGTAGAGAAGAAAATCCCTTTAACGAGTGCTCTTGAAGAACTTTCACGCACTCATAATATTACATTTAATTATGAAAGTAGCCTTTTAAAAGGTATCTCAATTTCCAAGCCTTCTGGGCAGCTTAAACTCAAAGAGCAACTTAGATCTCTTGAACAGCAAACCGGATTGGTTTTTGAAAAAGTTTCCGCTCTGGTCTACGCGGTGTCCAAGAGACTTCGGCTATGTGGTATCATAAAAGATTCAGAACTCATGCGCCCTTTGGAAGGCGCTACCATTAAGAGCAACTTTAATTATGCCATAACCGACTCCAATGGTTATTTTGAAATTGAACTCAGGTCTGCAGAAGATATCCTAACCCTAAGGCATATTGGTTTTAAAACGATTGAACGCCAAGCCAAATATTTCAATTTAGAGGATTGCGCAACCATTGTTATGCTTGTACAGCAACAGGTCATTGCTCCCGTACTCATTGAGACCTACCTTGTTAGAGGTATTGATAAACGAGAGGACTGGACCACTTCTATAGATTATGAACGCTTTAGCCTATTGCCAGGGCTTATAGAATCTGATGTTCTTCAAACCGTACAAGCCTTACCAAGTATTTTAAGTGTGGACGAGACCGTTTCAAACCTTAATATAAGAGGTGGGTCGCACGATCAAAACCTCATCCTTTGGGACGATATTAAAATGTATCAAACCGGACACTTTTTTGGGCTAATTTCTAGCTTTAATCCCCTTATGACGCAAAAAGCCAGTGTTATCAACAATGGTTCTGATGTGGCCTTAACCGATGGCGTTTCTGGTACAATCCATATGCAAACCGAACAACAAATCGATTCCAAATTCAACAACATTTTTGGTGTTAATTTTTTAAATGCCGAATTGTTTTCCAATATACCAATTGGCAACAACTCTTCACTTCAAATTGCTGCGAGAAAATCGTTAGACGATTTTGTGCGAACACCTACCTATGACGTGTATTTTGATAGGGTAACCCAAAATACAGAAGTAGATAACAACACCTCTAATACCGACCAAGAGTTTAACTTTTACGATACCGCCATACGATGGTTATACCAACCAACCGATAACGATTATATTCGCTTTAATTTTATCCTAATTAATAACGACTTGAGCTTCAATGAAAATGCCATTGTTGCCAACACTCTTAGGACACGAGAGAGCAGCGTTTCACAAAACAGCTTAGGTTTTGGCCTTCATTATCAAAGATTATGGAGTGATAAAATAAGTACCGAACTAAGCGTTTACAATAGTGATTATAAGTTACAGGCCATAAATGCCGATATAGAAGCTCAGCAGCGATTTTTGCAGGAAAATATAGTTTCAGAAACCAGTGTTAAACTTAATAATAGTTACACCCAAAACCTTTGGCGCTTCAACTTAGGCTATCATTTTACAGAAACCGAAGTGATTAACCTAAACGATATTGATTTACCACGTTTTGTAAGGCGCGATGAAGAAATTCTAAGAACTCATGCTGCTTTTGCCCAAGCTCTTTATAAAAATGCCACGAATGATTTCTCAGTAAGAGGCGGTGTAAGGGTGAATTACCTCCCAAAATTTGATAAAATCATTATTGAACCTCGAATTAGCGTTAGGAAATCTCTCGGCGAATTTGTCGAAGTTGAAGCACAAGGCGAGTTTAAACATCAAAACACCTCTCAAATCGTAAATTTTCAAAATGACTTCCTAGGGATTGAAAGGAGGCGTTGGCAACTTACAGATAATGATAGCATCCCAATCATTCAAAGCAAACAAGCCTCTTTAGGGATAATGCTAAAAAAAGATGGCTGGTTGCTAGATGCTAAAGGCTATTTCAAAAGGGTTGAAGGTATAACCACTCAAAGTCAGAGTTTTACAACTAAATATGAATTTGCAAGAGAAACAGGCAGCTATGATGCTTATGGATTTGAATTGCTTTGCCGGAAGAATTATGGGAATTTTAATAGTTGGCTAAGCTATGCTTATTTGAACAACACCTATACATTTGAAGCTCTCGAAGACCAAAGTTTTCCCAGCAATTTTGATATTTCACATTCTATTACTTTAGGTACGACCTATAGCAATGACTCATGGAACATCTCTGCCGGACTAAACTACAGAACAGGCAAACCCACCTCTGTCCCACTTGCAGGAAATGAGGTGATAGATGACGAAGTTAATTTTGATGCTGCAAATTCCGAACGGTTACTGGACTATCTAAGAATAGACGCCTCTGCTTTGTATAAATTTAATCTTAGCGGTAAGGTACGATCCGAAATAGGAGCATCCGTATGGAACATCTCAGACCGTCAGAATGCTGTAAATAATTATTTTAGAGTAAGCGACAACAACACCGCGAATAGATTCTCGAGGTTCTCTTTAGGCTTAACCACCAATGTAGTGTGGCGTGTGTATTTTTAACGATGCCTCAGTGCAATTCAATAGTTTAAAAGCCCATAGGTTTTTGATTCTATTCACTTAACCAACTGACGCGCTTTGCCATCCCTGTTTTTTATAATCAACTGATAATTATCAGCAACTTCATCATTTTAAAGTCATAGTTTTATTGTTCACTATCATTTTAAAATGAAGGTTTAGCCATGTGGTTTTCATCTAGTAAGGAAGAGTATTTCAAGTTCGTGAGTTTAAAAACCTATGCTTGGGACAGAACGATAAATAACAAAAGAAAATTTAGGTCGGTATTTGATCGTTCAGAACTCAATTATCTCAGTGTGGCTTTTGAGTTCTACAATAAGAAGTTTGATGAGAAAGACTGGAAAACAGTTATCACATTTAAAGCGTTTACATTAGAAAACGACGAAAAAACCACGGAACATTGTAGCGACTCCACAGAACATACCATCAGCAAAGATGAAAATACAGTAATTATAGATTATGGCTATGGTAATGATGAGCATGGCTCTTATTGGCCTAAGGGGTCTTACATTTGGGAAGTCTACATGGATGACGACTTAGTCGCTACTACAAAATTTTACGTTGAGGATATGGGTAAGGTAACAACGGAAAACAATCCATATTTTAAGATTGAATCGATAAAAACCTACGAAAATCCAGGTGACGACGACCCTGAAGAGAATAGATTCTATGTCAAGACATTTGACCAAAGCATAACGCGATACGTCATGACCGAGTTAACCTTCGTTAATCTGGTGCAAGAACCCTGGCTTTGCGAATTGTTTTTTAATTATTACGATGATTCTGGCATGTTTATAGGAGTTTCCAAGATCTTCAATCAAATTGAACCTTACACACCTCAAGAAGATATTACTACAGTGGTTGCTGGTTATGGCTTCGAAGATCCTGGCCATTGGTTAAAGGACACCTATAGAATAGAAGTGGTTTTTATGGATACCCTTGTGGCACTTATTCCTTTTAAAATTGGTGATAAAATAGTAGAGCGAATTTCTGGTTATGATGCGCTTATAAATGATGAGGTTGACTTTATTTACTGGCCAGAAAAGCTATCCAATTCATACGCTTCAAATAACGTTCCACTACCAAATCCCGAAGACCAAACAGACACTAAACCAGAAGAAAATGTAGAAGAAGTACCCCAAACCAAAGTTGATATAACACCTTCAGACGACAGACCCTTGGAAGCTATTCTTGAAGAGCTCAATGGATTGATAGGTCTAGATGTTATAAAGGAGCGCATCACTGAGTATGTCGATTACCTTAAATTTCTAAAGATTAGACAGGAAAAAGGCTTGGAACAGGACAGCAAAATCAATCTGCATAGTGTGTTTACCGGAAATCCAGGAACAGGAAAAACAACGGTTGTTAAATTATTGGGAGGTATTTTTAAGGCCCTTGGACTTTTATCGAAGGGTAGCGTATTAACTGTAGAAAGTAACGATTTGGTTTCGGGTTATGTGAGGCAAACCGGCAAAAACACAAAAGAGGTTATTGAAAAGGCCAGAGGTGGCATCTTGTTTATAGATGAAGCCTACATGCTGTATAAGGACGGTTCTACTAATGACTTTGGGGCTGAGGCTATAGCAGCTCTCATTACCGAAATGAGTGACGGACCTGGAGATATTGCAATAATGATGGCTGGGTACCCTAATGAAATGGAATTGCTTA
Source organism: uncultured Flavobacteriaceae bacterium (assembly GCA_964524415.1). Lineage (GTDB taxonomy): Bacteria > Bacteroidota > Bacteroidia > Flavobacteriales > Flavobacteriaceae > Winogradskyella. The sequence continues at coordinate 1,811 of CAZGDG010000078.1, read as the reverse complement.
TAAACTCCAATCCAGGACTTAAATCGAGACTGAGAAATCATTACCATTTTGACGACTACACCCCTAACGAGCTACTCGCCATTGCCCTTTATTCCGCGAATAAAAAACATGTGACACTGAGTGAAGAGGCCGTTCAAAAACTAAAATCTATAATAACGGAAGCTTTTAGAAAACGAGATAAAACCTTTGGCAATGCACGCTTTGCAAATGCCCTCATTGATGAAGCCAAAATAAATCTAGGCATCAGGTTGGTCCGAAACCACCAACCGTCCAAACTCACTAAAACTATGCTTACTCGGATTGAGGCTGAAGATATTGAGGACATCACCAAGAAAAATCTCAATAAGCGATTGAATTTAGATATAGATATGCCTCTGTTGAAAGAAGCTCTTGTTGAATTGGAAAATCTCATAGGACTTCAAGACATCAAAGAAGAGGTGCAGAATATGATAAAGCTAACCCAATATTATAAGGAACTAAAACGAGATGTCTTAAAAGTATTCTCATTACACTCCGTGTTTTTGGGAAATCCTGGAACAGGAAAAACAACGGTAGCTCGAATCATAGGTAAAGTCTATAAAGCTTTGGGCCTTTTGGAACGCGGCCATTTAGTGGAAGTAGATGCTAGCGATCTTATTGCAGGCTATGTAGGGCAAACAGCCATTAAAACCAAGGCGGTCATTGACAAAGCTATGGGTGGCATTCTGTTTATAGACGAAGCCTATGCCATTTCCGAGGGAACTGGCAATTCAGCATCTAACGATTTTGGTAGTCAAGCCATTGCCGCCCTGATTAAAGAGATGGAAGACCATCGTGGCGAATTTGCCGTTATCGTGGCAGGTTACACTCACAATATGCAAAGGTTCTTGGAATCTAACCCTGGTATTAAGTCACGATTTGACAGAACTTTCATGTTTAAGGATTTCTCAGAAGCCGAACTATGGGAAATTGCATTTATTATGCTCAACAATAAAAAACTTAAACTAGATGCTGAAGCAGAAGCACATTTAAAAGCGTACATCTCGCATTTGTATAATACTCGTAATCGATACTTTGGTAATGCACGGTCTGTTCGAAAGATTATAGAAAAAACAATACGCAATCAAGAACTTCGTATGGCTAACCTCCCTAAAAACAAACGTTCAAAAGCACTTACTGAACTTGTAACACTCGACGATGTTAGTGATTTTGACGCTTCTAAAACCATACAGCTAGAATCGCGGAGACCAATTGGTTATCGCTCTTAAAGCTACCCTAAGCCTTGAGGCCGGATTTATTTAGATTTTATAATTTAAAACCCTATGAAACAGAACATGAAATAACATATGGTTTTCGCTCAATCTAATTGCCCAGACATCTAATATTCATTCAACGTTAAATCAGTTAAACTTCTTTTGAACTTGCTATTGTTGGCGATATCCTTTTTCCCTTTTTTAGTATCCATTAATTTAATACTGGATATTCCTGCATTACAGTTAATTTTTAAATAATACTTTTTACCCATTTCAATTACAGGCTTGCTGTTTACTAAGGCAATTTCGTCGGGATTTGTTCTTACTGAAAACACATACGACCTATCGGGATCACAAACTGTAGTTTTGAATCTCATACCTGGCTCCAATTTTGCAATTAATTCACCATGATTGTACAAGTAGACCGGAGCATCGTACTCCAGCATAGACATTTTACGGTAAAAAAAGATTTCGCTGCAATTGGAGGACGAGACAGGTTTGGAAGTAGTATTGGTTACGTTAGTTACAGCTGTTTGAGTTTTAGTGGCACTAGTGGCTTTATCAGGAAAGGTTAAATTT
>CAZGDG010000077.1:0-12545 GCA_964524415.1 uncultured Flavobacteriaceae bacterium | reverse complement strand
TAATACCCTTGGGAACATGTGGCTCCGCCTAATTGTTCAGTGCCTCAGCACCTCCAACAATTTCTAGAATCTCATTGGTAATCGCAGCTTGGCGTGCCTTATTGTATGTTAACTTAAGCTGATCCCTCAACTCTTTTGCGTTATCGGTTGCTTTGTGCATTGCGGTCATACGTGCGCCATGTTCTGAAGCGAAGGAATCTCTAACTGCTTTGTACAGTTGTGTCTTTAACGACTTGGGTATTAAGGTCTCTACTATGGTTTCCTTATTAGGCTCAAAAATATAGTCTAGATTAGCATTACCTTCGTCCATTTCTGGTTCAATTGGTAAGTATTGCTCTGTCATTACGATTTGAGTCGCTGCATTTTTAAAGCTGTTGTATACCAATTCAACCTTGTCAAAATCACCAGCCACGAACTGATCCATAATCGTTTGGGCAATGTCAGCTACGTTTTCAAAAGTAAGGTCATCATAAACATCACTTTTATTGGACATGACAATTCCTTTTTTAGAAAAGGCATCATTAGCTTTCTTGCCAATGGCCAAAATAGACACTTGCCTACCCGTGTAAGATTCATCTATTATTGCATTAACCTGCTTGATGATATTAGAATTAAAAGCACCACACAGACCTCTGTTAGAAGTTATTGCAACTATAAGAACCTTGTTTATTTCTCGCTGTTCTGCAAATTTTCCACCACTTCCTGCATCTAAGGTTGCGCTTAATGCCTGAAGTAACTCGGTAAGTTTATTTGAATAAGGCCGCATTGCCGTAATAGCATCTTGCGCCTTCTTTAACTTGGCAGCAGAAACCATTTTCATGGCGCTGGTTATCTGCATCGTTGAAGACACTGAAGATATTCTATTACGTATTTCCTTTAAATTTGCCATTTGTCTATAATTGCGTCTTATATAACGTTAAACCTTTAGAAGCTTTACTCCAAAGGTTTAGTAAATCCTTATGCTTTATACTTGGCTGATAAATCTTTGGCTACTTTGGTTAGCGTATCCGTAACTTCATCAGTTAATTTTCCAGATTTTAGCGTGTCTAATGCATCTCTATGCTTAGCGTTCAGCATTTCCAAGTAATCACGCTCAAATTCTTTAACTTTCTCAACAGGCACGTCTCTAAGTAGATTTTTAGACCCAGCATAAATTATAGCAATTTGGTCTTCTACTGTGAATGGATCGTTTTGTGCTTGTTTTAAAATTTCAACATTTCGTCTACCCTTTTCAATCACATTTAGGGTTGCTGCATCTAAATCTGAACCAAACTTAGCAAATGCTTCCAATTCACGGAATTGCGCTTGATCTAGCTTAAGGGTACCCGCTACTTTTTTCATGGATTTAATCTGTGCGGACCCACCTACACGTGATACAGAGATACCAACGTTAATTGCAGGACGAACACCAGAGTTAAATAGATCTGACTCTAAGAAAATCTGTCCGTCTGTAATAGAAATTACGTTTGTTGGGATATAGGCCGAAACGTCTCCTGCTTGTGTTTCAATGATTGGTAAAGCCGTTAGAGAACCTCCACCTTTTACCACTGGTTTTAATGATTCTGGCAAATCGTTCATATTCTTGGCAATATCATCATCTTCAATCAATTTTGCAGCACGCTCCAATAATCTTGAATGCAGATAGAATACGTCACCAGGATACGCCTCACGTCCTGGAGGACGACGTAATAATAATGACACCTCACGGTAAGCAACCGCCTGCTTTGACAAATCATCATAAACAATTAATGCTGGACGACCAGTGTCTCTAAAGTACTCACCAATAGCAGCGCCAGCAAATGGGGCGTATACCTGCATTGGCGCAGGGTCAGATGCATTTGCCGCTACAATTACTGTGTAATCTAAAGCGCCTTTATCCTCTAAAGTCTTGGCGATATTTGCAACGGTTGAAGCCTTTTGGCCAACAGCTACGTATACACAAAATACAGGCTCACCTGCATCGTAAAATTCTTTTTGGTTTATAATCGTATCTATACAAACCGTTGTTTTACCTGTCTGACGGTCGCCAATAACCAACTCACGCTGGCCTCTACCAACTGGTATCATCGCATCAACAGATTTGATACCTGTTTGTAATGGTTCATCTACAGGCTGACGGAAGATTACACCAGGTGCTTTGCGCTCTAGTGGCATTTCGTACAACTTGCCACCTATAGGTCCTTTTCCATCGATAGGGTTACCAAGAGTATCAACTACTCTACCCACCATTTCTTCACCTACTTTAATTGAGGCAATACGGTTGGTACGTTTAACGGTAGCACCTTCCTTAATTTCTTTGGATGGTCCTAAAAGTACGATACCTACGTTGTCTTCTTCTAGGTTTAGAACGATACCTTCCAATCCTCCTTCGAATTCAACCAATTCACCATACTGTGCATTAGATAGACCGTAAGCGCGTACAATACCATCTCCAACAGTTAATACAGTTCCTACTTCGTCTAATGAAGCACCGGCTTCAAATCCTGAAAGTTGTTGTTTTAAAATCGCTGATATTTCAGCTGGTTTTACTTCTGCCATTTTTTATAGTCTTTGCTATTAGCTGCTAGCTATTAGTTTAATGTAAATTCTCTTTTTAAATTATTGAGTTTATTAGCAATACTTGAATCAAATTGCATATCGCCTACTCGAAGAACAAATCCACCAATTATAGATTCGTCTACAATATTTTCTACAGTAACTTTTTTGTCTGTTAAATCCTTGATTTTAGAAAGTACTTTTTGCTCTAACTCCTTAGTCATTGCCACTGCCGTTGTAACTATCGCCACTTCTTCATTGTTATGCTGCTTATAAAGCACTGTATATTGATTGGCAATAGCTTCTAACAACCCAAAACGGTTGTTTTGAATAAGTAAATCAAACAAATCTTTGGAAAGACCTTCTGTTTTAGGGAACACCTTTTCAATGACCTTTTTTTTGTCTTCTGCTCTAATGACAGAATTCTTAAGGGCTTCACTCAATTCATTACTCGAAGCAATGCCATTGGCTATAGATAACATATCGTCATTAACCTTATCAGCCTTTTTCTTGTCTAAAGCCAAGCTTAATAACGCTTTTGCGTAACGTATTGCCGCTCTACTCATTCTACTTAGTTTAAGGTTGCTTCACCTAACATAGACTCCACAAGCTTCATTTGTTTGTCTTTGTTAGACAGCTCTTCTTTTACCACTTTCTCCGCTATATCAATAGACAGGTTAGCTACTTGTGATTTTAAATCTGCTATTGCTGCTTTCTTCTCACTTTCTATAGAGGCCTGAGCCTGTGCAATCATTTTATTGGCTTCTTCTCTAGCTTCTTCCTTGGCATCCTCTATCATTTTATTCTTCATGTCGCGCGCCTCCTTGAGCATGCTCTCTCTCTCTGCTCTTGCCTCTTTTAACAATCTTTCATTATCTGCTTGAAGGTTTTCCATTTCAAGCTTAGCCTTTTCGGCAGAATCCAATGCATCTTTAATCCCTTCTTCTCTATCGTTTAAGGCCTTTAAAATAGGTTTCCATGCGAATGCCACCATTAAAAATATGAGCACCACAAATAGGATGGTCTGCTTTACAAAAAGGTCTAATGAAAAATTTTCTAATAACTGTTCCATTATTTATGTTTTATTCTTTTTTGTTGTTGTTAAACTATTCCCTGCAACCAACCGTTACAGGGAAATAGTTGTTTTGCTTAAGGATTACTTTCCTAAGAAGATTGCTGCAAACGCAAGCCCTTCCAAAAGTGCTGCGATAATAATCATCGCAGTTTGAATTTTGTTAGTAGCTTCCGGCTGACGAGCGATACCTTCCATTGCACCTCTACCAATTTGTCCCAGACCTATACCAGCACCGATTACGATTAAACCAGCACCAACTAAGTTTGGTACCAAAGAAGTAGCTTCTTGTAGAATTGCTAAAGCCATCATTTTAAAATATATAGTTAAACAAAAAATTCAATATTAATGGTGCTCTCCTTCCTCAACGGCCATACCTATAAATAATGCCGAAAGCATTGTAAAGATATACGCCTGAAGAAAAGCAACTAAAACCTCAATAAGAGTAATAAACATCGCCAACACTAACGACAAGGTTGTTGACCCAAATGCCGTCATATCTTTTTGCATTAAAATTCCAATAGAAATCAAACTCATTACCACGATGTGCCCTGCTGTAATGTTTGCGAACAAACGTACCATTAAGGCAAAAGGTTTAATGAGCAAGGTCCCTGCCAATTCTATCACAGCCAATAGAGGCCTGATAAGATAAGGTACTCCAGGCATCCATAATTGGTGGCTCCAAAAGTGTTTATTACTAGAAAAGAGGTATATAATTAATGTTATAATTGCTAAGGAGGCAGTAACAGCTAATTGTCCTGTTACATTAAAGCCAAAAGGCATAAGTCCAACTAAATTTAAAAACCAAACGAAGAAAAACACCGTCATGAGGTATCCTGTAAACTTTCTATATTTTGGTCCAATGTTTGGCTTTGCGATTTCATCCCTTACATAAATGACCAGAGGCTCTAGGATTCGACCAAAACCTGTTGGTACTGCTTTTTTCTTGTATTGCCTTGCCAAACCGCCAAACCAAATGAGCATTAGAAGACCCATTAGAAGAATCCCAAATACACTTTTAGTGATGGACCAGTCGAATGGTTTTGTAGCATTTACAGGATGATGTTCACTGTCGAATTCTACTGTTTTCGCACCGGCTTCCAATTCGTAAATAACACCATGGTTTTTTACAAACCGACTTCCATTTCTTTCTACAACAACCTCACCACTGTCATCGTGATGAAATGCTGAAGACATAAATGCAGTAAGCCCATTCTCTCCCCATAATATTACTGGAAGTGGAAATCCAACTTCGTGCTTTTCGCCATTGGAATAATAGTCGAATAAATGAAAATCGTGAGAATCCTTAACGTGATGTTGAATATAATCGTTGACTTCTTCTTCTGTGTTTACAGGGTCATTATCGCCGCTTTTAATACCTTCAGAGGACCCAAGGGCATAAGTGAAAATTGACCAAACCAAACAGATACTTAGAAAAGATACTTTCTTTAAACTTGCCTTCATTTACACTTCTTAATTTTTTGTGAAGCTCGAAAAATTCGGCGCAAAGGTATATATTTTTTTTAGAGTAATTAGTCTTTACTTGTCTTTTTTTTGGACGCTCGGGCTTTGAGTAATATGGAGCAATAGAAGACTTCAAAAAACAGAGAGATTAGTATTGGCAAAAGCATTATAATAGCTTCCATTTGGGCAATGGGTTTCTCATTAAAAAACAAGCCTCTAAATACTACAATAAATACAACAGGCTTAATCAAAACCGAAGCCAAGTACAAAAAGCCAAGATTATCTTTAACTGTTTCTTTTTGAGCTATATAAGTGAGTAAAAGCAATAAAATAAGTGTAAAAACCGCATTGAAAATGAAAATATTCGTTGTTGGAAAATCCAGTCTTAAATCCTGTTGCGGTAAAACGTAAGGCTGTAAGACAAACAAAAGTGCTAGAATGACAACAAAGAGAATTAGAACAACGAGAAGCTTTGTGCGCATCACTTAATCTGAATTAAAGTGTTTCAATCGGGTGATTACAGAATACATGGCGCCAAAAACCGCCAATAAGGTAATTGTATTTTCTAGATAAGAGGTTGTAAATTTTTCATCTAACCATTGTCCTAAGAGGTTTCCCAAATAGATAATTAAACCCATTTGCAATCCAATACTAGAAAATACAGCCCAGTTTTTAAGACCCTTGCCTTTCTTTTTGGATGGTTGTTTGTTGCGCTTGTGGTTTGACTGGTTCATTTGGTAAGGCCTTTACGGTTCCCTTCATGCTACAGGTTGCATTGAAGGTAGCTCCTGGTTCTACAGCTAGTTTACTGGTATGAACTTCACCCTCGATATGCGCAGTGGATTTAAGGGACAAGGTTCCGGATAAAATGAGTTTTCCTGAGAACTTCCCCTCAAAATCGGCATTCTCTCCTTGCAAGGTTCCTTTGATAAACCCTGTTTTTCCAATGACCACTTTGCCAGATGTTTTAACATTACCTTCAATGGTGCCATCGATTCTAAATGGACCTTGGCTAGCTACATCACCAACAATTTTTGTGCCTTTTGCTATTATATTCTGTTGAGTGCTTGTTTCCATAAGTTCTTGTTTTGTGTTTTTATCGGACGAAAACATGATGTATTGTTTATTGTTGTTCTAATTTTAAATACGCATCTAAATTTTTGTGTCGTTGAATAATAGCATAATTTGGTGATGAAATGGCAAAATAATCTTTGGTGATTTTAGGCTTTACAGGTCTGCCTCTTTTGTCTTTTTCTTCTGATTGTAAAAGCTGGGCAAAACCAGAAGCTCCTTGCAAACTCTTTAGCCCATGGACAACCACAAAAATGGTATTCTCGTTGTAAACGTCCCTAGAAACGGACAAGTCAAAATATTCTATTTTGGCTACTTCCTCTTCTAAAGTGCTTACAAAAGCGTCTATGTCTTCATCTGCAGAAAGGTCGAATGCATATATAACATTAAAATTCTCTGCGCTATCATCTGGAACAAATTCCTTTTTTTCGAGTGCTGGAATGGCATTGTCTAAAATCTCTTGTGCCTTTTCACCTACTTCTGTATTAACATAATTTAGAGCGATGTAATTGACGCTTTCCTTGTAGGCCTCAAAGCCATAAAGACGTCCTTTGGCCGAAGCTTTTAAGATTTCAAATTTAGGGACAAACTCATCGCCCTCCAATCGTTTAATTTGTTTATCAGCTTCTGCAATGACCTCTGCATAGTTCTGGTCGTTAAACAGCTCGTATAAATTGTTATAGATGGCCTCCGGACTATTCTCATCCTTGCCCAGCACTGATTCTGGGTTCAATAGAATCTCAGCATATCTAGAATCTGGATGATTTTTAATAATATCAGACTTCATCGCCTCTGCCTTTCTATTAAGCCCTAATTCTAAATATACCTTGTAAAGGTTGTACTTAGACGGTAGGATGAGACGTTCTTCTGGATTGTTTTTAAGCAGCGTTTCAAATCTAGATTTAGATAATTCTAATTCCTTGAACTTTTCCCTGTAGATTATGCCAAGTTGGTAATAGGCAAAATTGCGTTCTTTGCCTATGCTATCTATCTCGGTTTGGTCCTTTGGTAAGGAGGATATGTAGGTATTGGGATCGTACATTTTATCCTCAAACGATTCTTTTTCCCCTGCTTCTTTGGAAGCAACCACAGTATTGGCTTTTTGTTTAGAAAGCCTCCAATTGTCCTGGAGCTTTCGGTCTCCCCAAATATTTAAAAATTCATTTTTCCCATAAGCCACAGTACTTGGGTTATAAAAATAAAATCTTCCGCTGTTCACTTTTTGATTAAACCCTCCTCCAGGCATCATACTAGGATTTTTCTGGGCATCTGCGTTACCAAAACTGGCCGTAGCAGCTCTGTTTGCTGTACTATTCTTTTGGCGTTGCGCTTCTTTTTCCTTTAATTCCTGCAATTTTATGGCCTGTTCTTTTAGCTTCTCTACATAATCTGTATAAATGGCTAATTGTTCTTCTTTAGATAAACCAATAATATTTAGAATGCTATCATTAGCCTGTGCTACTGCTTCGTAATAAATAACATCTTCGAGGTTTTCACGCTTTTTCTTTATTCTACGGTATGGTCTGGTTCTAGGTTCCATTGCCGTCAACGTACTATCATAGTAAAGACCAGCTGTTTTATAGACATTTCTATCAAAATACATATTGCCAAGAGTCTCGTAATTTAAGGCTTTAAGGTATTTGTCTGCCGTTATCTTACGCAAGGATTTGTTGTAATAGGCTTCTGCAAGACTATCTGAGCTTTGACCTTTATGATATTCGGCAATTCGGTAATATATTTTGTCTAAAAAGGGTCTGTTTTCCCTATTTTCTTCCAATTCTGTTAAGTATTCTTCAAAGGCAAGAAGGTCTCCGTCCATAGTGTCGAAATTATTGGACTTTTCTATATGGGCATTGATGTAAAACGCTCTCGGGATTTTGCGATGCATATCTATGATGGCATCAAACTCTACATTGGCACTATCTTTTTGGCCAAATTCGTTAAATAACTGTCCACGGATATAGTGGTATCTTGCCTTTTCTCGATTTATCTTGGTGTTGTTGGCCGCAATAGCCAGGTGGCGCAGCGCACTATCCTTTGATTTAATGTTGATATAAGCTTGTGCCAAAGCTGCTGAAGCATCTGCCAGGTCTTGACCTTCTATCTCTCCTTTCTCCTCTTGCAGTAGTCGCTTTAAACGCTTTATGGCCACTCTATTATTATCTAAGCGCATATTGGTCTTCTCACGCCAGATTTTAACCTGATTTATTTTATCACTGGTTGGATATTTATTGAGAATATTATTGAAGGCTGCCAATGCAGGAACAAAGCGCTGGTCGTAGTATCTTGACTTGCCCAACAACAAATAGGCCTCATCGATTTGGTAGTTTTTCTCTTTACCATCAATATTCATCCCGTGTTTTTGGATGGCTTTAATGGCTTTATCTTCGGCACGTTCAAAATCTTGGTTTCTTGTTTCACCAGGCAAAAAGACTTCTTCGCTCACCTTCATACGCTCTACAGGCAAAAGCTCCCAAAAATTTTCCGTGAATTGGTCATTAACGGCCAGTTTCCCGCGTTCTAAGGCGATTTCACCATTGTACAGGATATTATATCTGGTCCCTAGCGCATGAAAATTGCGATTAATAAACGTATCTTTTTTGCGCGAGCAGCTCTGAGCGACCAGTGCCACTAAAAATAATAGAAGGAATGAAGTCTTGTAATTGAGTTTCAAAAGTTATTCTTCTTAGTCTAACACATAACTGAAATGTACTGATTTTAGTGTGTTAGGAGGTAAAAATAAACATCTTTTTGAATTTCTTGGTCTAACTATAAGGATTTTCAGTGAAGTCTTTACCCTATAACAGAAAAAGCTTGTAGCGCAATTATTACAAGCTTTATAGAACTTTATGTTTGTCGAAAAATTACTCTTCCTCTTCCACAGGCTCTAAACGCCCTGCGAAGTGTGCTTCCAGTTCTTTCAAGGTGGCTGGGCTCGTTTTTAAATCTTTTACCACATCGCCTTTTTCTAAAACCACTATCCTTTCGCACACATCGGTCACATGCATTAAATCGTGACTGGAAATCAAAATAGTGACCCCTTGTTTTTGAGCGAGGTCTTTTAAGATTTGCTTCAAACGGATTTGTGTTGTTGGATCTAAATTAGCAAAGGGCTCATCCAAAACAATAACCTCTGGATTACCAATTAGGGCCGCAACAATACCTGCCTTCTTTTGGTTTCCTTTACTAAGGTCCCTGAGGTATTTCTTTTTGCCAATGATTTCGCCATTAAAGAAATCTTCGAACTGCGACGTTAACGCATCGACGTCTGCCTTGTTCTGGCCACGTAAATCGCCAATAAAATAGAAGTATTCTTCTGGCGTAAGGTAACCTATGAGAAAGCTCTCATCGATAAAGGCTGAGGTAAACGGTTTCCAATCCTCACTTTCATTTACAACAATATCATTATTGGTAATATAGCCCGTAGTAGGCTTAATTAAATCCAACAACAGACTGAAGTAGGTGGTCTTTCCAGCGCCATTATTACCTACCAATCCAAAACTCTGTCCTTTTGGTATCGTTAATTCTTCGATATTTAAAACGGCAGTCCCGTTGTAGGATTTTGAAAGGTCTTTAGTGTATATCATGGTTCGTTTTATTTTTAGTTATCTTGACTAAACGCGTCAATCATTTTGTATTTAGCGCCCAAATAGCGCTGTGTAATTAGATTCATAAGTTTCTTGTGAAATACAATACCCGCAATACCCAAAACTACAAGTATGGCAATACCTGCCTCAAAGCCAAGGAGCCAATTGGCAAGGGCAAAGATGACCATTGGTAATATCATTAAGGGAATACCTATAATCCACTGTACGGCACCTGTACCTTGATAGTTGAATGCGGCACGTTGGTTAAGGTCTATTTTCTTCCTATTGAAGGAACCACCATAAAGCATCACATGGGAATTAACGCCAATATTGTAAACCGCAGCCGCAAAATGGGCGATTAAGATTTTCCAGCCAAAATAAACATAAGGGATACTCAAAATAAACATAAGGCCTACGCTTAGGGTCATAAGAATAAATTTTGACCTAAGATACTGCTCATATTTAATGTTCTGGCTCATAAGCATCTTATAGTAACTACTATCCCAAGCTGGAATAAATTGGCCAAAATTGATCAAGAAAATCCCAGTTACAAAAATGCCTATGAAAGGATAAATCCATACCATATCCCTATAAATATCCTGTGGATAAAAAAACAAGCCATACAACAATCCAATGACCATAATGAAGACAGACGATTTGGTCCGCTTATTTCTCCAAATAAGCTTTAAATCTAATTGCATAAAAGGGGCAATATCCCCAAAGCGTTTGGTCCAAGCCAAATCGGCAACCTTTACTTCGGTTACTTTTGATTTTAAAGAGGCATCCAAAAACAACTTTTCCTTTAATATTTTAAAATTAAACCAGTAGCATAGCAGTAAAAGGCCCAATGGTACTAGAATTAAAATGGGATTATTTGCTGTGCCCATAAAGGCGTCACCTATTAAAGAGGAAATAGAAATTATATTGAAGGCATCTAACCCATAAAGGGTACCCACGACCACAATTAATGGTAAAAACGATAATTCTGTCTCGGCTGAAAAGGCTTCTATTATAAAATTTAGAAAATTAATGATGAGGACAACCAGAATAAGGGCAAACATCCAGGTTAATACCATGGCTGGCGCCTTACCATCTGCCATTAACATGATGCTAAAAGGAATAATGGCAAATAAAGGCAAGAAATTAAAAAAAGAAAGGGCCGACTTACCCAGAACAAAGTGCACAACCGTAGATCGCTTAATGGGAAGGGTTAATAATGGCTTTACACTCATTACAGGCAATTTCTGCAAAAAGAACCGCATAAGTAAGTCAATAATTATCCAGAAAAACATAAAACCGTTAACCACAACAAAAGGGTCTTGGTCTGGATACACTTCTTTAAGTATGGGCAACAAGCCAAATCCTAGAGCTAGGAATATAACGATAAAGTATAGGGCCAAAAAGACCAGGAGAATATTTAAGGCTAAATTCTTTTGCCAGTACGACGACCTAAAATATTGTTTCCATTCTAAAGTTAAAAAATGCTTTATCATAGCTTATTGGTTAGTTTTTGTGTTGCGTTAGTAGCTTTAAAAATCAATTTGTTACATAGGTAGGATACGTTTGTTTAAGAAGTTGGTCTGCCTTATTGGGCAATATATGCAAACTTACAACTGAAACAATAACCGCTATGGTGAACAATAAAGACATAAAAACCGCACCATAAATTGAAGTTTCAGATCCGTTGGTTAAGTTAAGCATGTTGAAAATATTTACGAAGGCTATAAAAAGGACACCACTAGCTTGCTGAAAGATGATGTGCTCCAGGAGCCATTTTTTAGATGTGATGCGTCGCTTTTTAAATAGACGTCTTAAAGCAAAAGACTTGTAAGCCATCCATATTCCAAAAATGACATAAAAAGATAAGATGATAACTTCCGAAAGTTGAGACTTAAAAGTCAAAAAGAACATAATGAATACCGCTACTGTGCTAAGAATCTGTGGGATTTTGAACCATTCTTTAACTTCATTAATGAGAAAACGTCTATACTTTCTCCCCATGGTATTTTCAGTTTGTGAAACCACATCCATGAATCCAAAAATACCAAACTTCTTAAATTCCTTCTCGAGTGCTTCCTCGAAAGACAATTTAGGGTTCTGCTCCCATTGGGTCTCAATTCCATTGGCTAAGTGATCTACTAGTTCCTGTTGCACATCGTACCATTCTACATAGTGTTTTCTTGTAAAATCATGCAATTGCTGTATGTGTTCTTTACTTAATTTCAAGATCTATGTTTATTGAGTTTTTCTGTAATCGCATTGTACTCCTTAAAGGTTTTTAGGTAAATTTTTATACCTCCAATGGTAAAAAGTACATTAGCTATCGTTGCAAAAAAGACAATGGCATTCCTTGTGGTTTGCGAAACTTCAATTATCCCATCTGGCTTTGGGATCTGATAGAACATATTGGTCATTAACATGGCAAATATGACATAGAAATAAGCATAAAATAAATAGCCTGATTTCTTAATCTTAAAACTGGCAATTACATAATGCAGAGTGATAAAAGCAATAGGCCCTACAAATAGAAGAAGGGTGATAATATTGAATGAACTTAAGGATGTATTTTCTAGAACAAAATAATAGAGGAAAACTCCAACACTTATAGCGGCTACATTCTTTAAACTCCCAAACAGGGCTAAGAAATTCTTAAAATAGGCACTTCTTATCTTAACATTGATGGATTTGAGTCGTTGGTTCTCTAAAGTTTTTAAATTTCCGGTCCATCCCAATTTGTCTAAGGTATGATTAAAAGCACTCTCAAAATCGTAGCTGCCTTTTTTGTTCTCTATCTCACAAGCAATATGGTCTATCAT
>CAZGDG010000076.1:0-12833 GCA_964524415.1 uncultured Flavobacteriaceae bacterium | reverse complement strand
ATATCATAATTATTGGCGGAGGCGCAGCAGGTTTTTTTGCGGCGATTAACATTGCGGAAAAGTATCCTGACAAAACGGTTTGCATCTTGGAAAAAGGTAAAACTGGACTTCAAAAAGTGAAAATTTCAGGAGGTGGTCGCTGTAATGTCACGCATGCCGAATTTATTCCTTCAGAACTGATTAAAAATTATCCAAGAGGAGAGAAGGAGCTTTTAGGACCCTTTCACCACTTTATGACGGGTGATACAATGGCTTGGTTTGAAGAGCGAGGCGTATCGTTAAAAATTGAAGATGATGGTAGGATATTTCCAGTCTCTAATTCATCAAGCACGATTATTGAATGTTTTTTAAGCGAGGCTGAGAAACATAAGGTGGAAGTGTTATACAGCTGTGCCGTTAACGCCATCTACAAGGAGAATGATAGGTTTACTATTGCTACTAATAAAGGCCAATTTCAGTGTGAAAAATTAGTCGTAGCATCTGGAAGCAGTCAGAAAATGTGGAATGTCCTAAAAGATTTAGGTCACTCAATCGTGCAGCCGGTACCATCACTTTTTACCTTTGATATCAATGACACGCGCATAAACAGTATTCCTGGCGTTGTTGCAAAAAATGTAGAAGTGAAAGTGAGAGGCACAGCTCTAGTTTCCGATGGGCCTTTGCTTATAACTCATGTTGGTATGAGTGCTCCGGCCATATTAAAACTTTCGGCCTTCGGGGCTTTAGAATTAGCCGAGCTAGGCTATAATTTTGAGATTGAAGTCAATTTTATCTGTAAGCCAACCGAAGTCTGTCTAAGTGAATTAATGAAGGTTAAAAGTGCGTTTCCTAAAAAGGCGGCAGTGAATACACCGCAATTTGGACTGCCCAGACGCTTATGGAAACAACTGGTGTTAGCTTCACAAATTACAGATACCGATAAATGGGCCAATCTTACCAAAGACCATGTGCAAAATTTGGCAGAACAGCTCACCAAAGCTGTGTTTCAAGTAACGGGCAAAAGCACCTTTAAGGAGGAATTTGTTACTGCTGGTGGTGTTGACCTAAAGGAAGTTGACTTCAGAACTTTTCAAAGTAAGTTGGTGCCCAATCTTTATTTTGCAGGAGAAGTCCTTAATGTAGATGCCATAACGGGTGGATTTAACTTTCAGAATGCATGGACAGGCGGTTATATAGTATCACAAGCCATAGGTACCTAAAGTGTTAGATTGTAACACATTGAGTACTATAATGACTTACAATAATTCCAAATTAAACATTAAATGTGGTAGATTGTTGGGTATGGATACAACAACCGTTGGATTTGCGTATTTTTGCCCCATAGAAAAAGAGAATGGTTGAAAAAGATTTTATATTAAACACTGAAAAAGCTACCCTTAAAAAAGGTAAGGTTAAATGGGAATCGCCCAGCAATATTGCCTTAGTTAAATATTGGGGAAAGAGGGAAAACCAAATTCCGGCAAATCCGTCAATTAGTTTTACACTATCAAAATCTAAAACCATTACGGAACTTACCTTTGAAAAAAAATCCGATACGGATAATTTTAGTTTCGATGTATATTTTGAAGGACAGCGCAATGAAGCCTTTAAGCCAAAGATTGAAACGTTCTTTCAGCGGATCGAATCTTATATGCCCTTTTTGAGGGATTATCACTTTAAAATCGATACTAAAAATACCTTTCCTCATAGTTCCGGTATTGCATCTTCAGCATCTGGGATGTCGGCGCTGGCCTTGTGTTTTATGGATATGGAACGTTTGCTTTATGGAGGTGATATTGGAGAGGAGTATTTTAATAAAAAAGCCTCCTTTTTAGCGAGATTGGGCTCAGGGAGTGCCTGTAGAAGTATTGAAGGAGAAGTGGTGATTTGGGGAGAAAATGAAAGTTTTTCTGAAAGTTCTGATTTATATGGCGTAAAATTTTCCGATGATTTACACCCAAACTTTAAGAATTTTCAGGATGCCATACTATTGGTAGACAAAGGAGAAAAACAAGTGAGTAGCACGGTAGGCCATAAGCTTATGGAGGGCCATCCTTTTGCGGCGCAACGATTTAACCAAGCACATAACAATCTATCTGAATTAAAGAATGTGCTCATATCGGGTAATCTAAAACGCTTTATTGAAATTGTAGAAAGTGAAGCATTGACCTTACATGCTATGATGATGACCAGTATGCCGTATTTCATTTTAATGAAACCGAATACCTTGGAAATAATCCAGAAGATATGGAACTATAGAGCTCAAAATAATTCTAATTTATGTTTTACTTTAGATGCAGGCGCTAATGTGCATTTACTGTTTCCACAAGACGAAGCTACTCAGGTTTATGAATTCATTAAGAGTCAGTTAGTTGCATATTGCCAAAACGGTCACTATATTTGTGATGTTATTGGTAAAGGTGCATTGCAACTAAAAACGCACTAACCCCAAATAAAAGTCATGAAAGGACCTCTATTTTATTCAAAGATTCTGTTATTCGGAGAATACGGAATCATCAAAGATTCAAAGGGTTTATCTATTCCTTATAATTTCTATAATGGAGCCTTAAAGGTAGACGAGAATCCTACAGATGCAGCTGTTAAATCCAATGCAAGCTTAAAAGCCTTTGCGGGTTATCTAGCTCAAATCAAGCCAGAGCTAGTTACCTTTGATATTGCTAAATTAAAGCAAGATGTGGATTCCGGAATGTATTTTGATTCCTCCATACCACAAGGTTATGGTGTAGGAAGTAGTGGTGCATTGGTAGCAGCTATCTACGATAAGTATGCTAATGACAAAATAACGGTTTTAGAGAACCTTACAAGAGAAAAGCTATTGAAGCTAAAGGCAATCTTCTCGGAGATGGAATCCTTTTTTCATGGTAAATCTTCTGGCTTGGACCCATTGAATAGTTATTTAAGTCTTCCTATTCTTATTAAATCCAAAGATGATATCGAAGCTACAGGAATACCAGCTCAAAAATCAGATGGTAAAGGTGCGGTATTCTTATTAGATAGCGGAGTTGTTGGCGAAACTGCTCCCATGGTAAGTATTTTTATGGAAAGCATGAAGAATGAAGGCTTTCGTAATATGCTGAAAGAGCAATTTATCAAACACACAGATGCTTGCGTAGATGACTTCTTAAAAGGTGATATTAAATCTTTATTTAGAAATACAAAGCAGTTGTCAAAAATAGTTTTGAATAATTTTAAACCCATGATTCCTGCTCAATTTCACGAACTTTGGAAAAAAGGTATTGACACCAATGCCTATTATTTGAAATTATGTGGTTCTGGTGGTGGAGGTTATATTCTCGGGTTTACTGAAGATATTAGCCGCGCTAAGGAGGCCTTGGATGGTCATAGGCTAGAGGTGGTATACAACTTCTAATTCAGGATTTCATGGTAAGTTTATCAAACCTTATTGTATTTATAGCCTTAGCTATTTTAGGTCTTGCTGTGCTCGGATTGAGTTTTAAGGCTAGAAATAGAAAAAAATAATCTTACTGTTATGCTATCTCGCAGAGAGAAGCTCATCATTCTCAAATTCTTCAGTATGTTTTCTGTGGTGAGAGGCTATAATATTTTAGTTGTAGTCTTGGCTCAGTACTTAGCATCTATCTACATATTCGCTCCAGATGTTCCCTTAAAACAGGTTCTTTTTGATGTCAATTTATTAATGTTGGTCTTAGCATCATCTGCAGCAATAGCCGCAGGATATATTATCAATAATTTTTACGACTCTGAAAAGGACCTTATCAACAGACCTCAAAAAACGATGTTGGATAGGCTGGTCAGTCAAAATACAAAGCTGTCGTTTTACTTCGTTTTAAATTTCTTGGTTCTGGTCTTTGCAAGTTATGTGTCCTTTAGGGCAGTTGTGTTCTTTGCCTTATACATTTTTGCCATTTGGCTGTATTCGCACCGTCTTAAAAAGAGGCCAATGGTTGGCAATATTGTTTCTGCCATTTTAACGGTAACACCATTTTTTGCCATTTTTATTTATTACAGCAATTTTGAGTTAGTGGTTTTTGCCCATGCTGTTTTCCTTTTCTTATTGGTTTCTATGCGTGAGCTTACTAAGGACCTAGAGAATATAAAAGGTGATTTAGCCTTAGATTATAGAACCGTACCAGTGGTCTATGGCGAAAGAATTTCAAAAATCATGCTATCCGTAGTTGCGGTGATTACTATAGTTTGGGCTTTTTTGTTGATTTTCTTTTTTGATATTGGTCATATGTATATCTTCTTTTATCTCTGCATAGTTTTATTGGTTGTGTTTCTTTTAATATTATGGAGATCCAAAAGGAAAATTCACTTTCTGCTCTTGCATAATATGCTCAAACTTATCATTGTTGGAGGTGTATTTTCTATTTTGCTAATAGACGTTTCAGTTGTATTAAACCGAATATAAATGGATTCTACTTTAAAAATTGCGATGGCTCAAATTGCACCTGTTTGGTTGGATAAAGAGGCCACATTAATGAAAATAGAAAAGGCTATAATAGAAGCAGCTTCTCAATCCAGTGAGCTCATTGTCTTTGGAGAGGCTTTGTTGCCTGGTTATCCATTTTGGTTGGCCTTAACAGGTGGTGCGGAATGGAATAAGGACTTAAATAAAAAGCTTCATGCGCATTATGTATCAAATTCGGTTTGTATTGAAAAAGGTGATTTAGATGCCATCTGTAAATTGGCCAAGTCTTACCATATTGCTATTTATTTGGGAATAATAGAAAGACCACTTGACAGAGGTGGGCACAGTATCTATGCTTCATTGGTGTATATTGACCCAACAGGTGACATTAAATCGGTACACAGAAAATTACAACCCACTTATGATGAGCGCCTAACGTGGTCTCCTGGAGATGGCCATGGATTGCGGGTGCACGATTTAAAAGCTTTTACTGTTGGAGGCTTAAATTGTTGGGAGAATTGGATGCCACTGCCAAGAGCAGCCTTATATGGGCAGGGTGAAAATCTACATATCGCGGTTTGGCCAGGTAGTGACCATAATACAAAAGATATCACGCGCTTTATAGCACGCGAGTCACGTTCTTTCGTGGTCTCCGTCTCTGCCATAATGAGGCCTTCGGACTTTCCTAAAACCACTCCTTTTTACGATGAGGTTGTAAAAAATGCACCGCAATGGCTCACTAACGGAGGCAGTTGCATAGCTGGACCAGATGGTGAGTGGATTGTTGAGCCAGTAGTTGAAAAGGAAGAGCTCATTGTTCAAACCATAGATTTTAATCGTGTGCTAGAAGAACGACAGAACTTTGATCCAGCTGGCCATTACTCAAGACCAGATGTCACGAAACTCATAGTGAATAGAGAACGTCAAAGTACCCTAGAAATAAAGTAGATTGTGTTAACTATTGTTATACCTTTGTAGCCTAATTTAATAAGACATGAACAGATTCAAAGGAGGCAGGGGAAAGTCAGAACAATCTGGTAAAAAGCAAGGAAATAGGCCTAATAAGAAAGTGCCAAAACAAGGGTCAGATACCCAAGACCTCATGCGATTGAATAAGTATATTGCTAATTCGGGAATTTGTTCGCGGAGGGAAGCAGACCAAAATATTGCACTTGGCTTGGTTACCGTAAACGGTAAGGTGGTAACAGAGATGGGCTTTAAGGTAAAGCGAACAGACGAAGTTAAGTTTGATGGTAGACGCATAAACCCAGAGCCATTAACTTATGTGCTTTTAAATAAGCCAAAAGGTTTTGCTACTACAACAGCCGAAGGAAAGGGACGAACCGTGATGGATTTAGTGGCCAACGCTACTAATGCCAAAATAAAACCTATAGGTCGCCTAGGAAGGAACTCATTAGGGCTTTTGTTATTTACTAACGATGATCAGGTAGTACAAAAGTTTACAAACTCTAAAACTGGTGTGGCTAGATTATTTCACGTAGAACTAGACAAAAACTTAAAACACGAACATTTAATTGCTATTAAAGAAGGTTTTAAGATTGAAGAGAAACTTATATCGGTAGAAGATATCAGCTATGTGCAAGGCGAAGCCAAGAACCAAATCGGTATCAAAATAAAAAATACAGGAAACTCTATTTTGAGAACAATTTTTGACCATTTCAATTACAACATAGTGAAAATTGACTGTGTGGCTATTGGCCACCTTACAAAAAAAGATTTGCCAAGAGGCCATTGGAAGCATTTGACCAAGCAAGAGGTTAACACCTTAAAAATGCTGTAATTAACTCCAGTAATTTTTTTAAAAAAATAATGCGCTTTGTCTTGCGTATTAAAAAATAGTCTACTTTTGTTGTGCTTTTTTAGCTGAACAAATTGAAACGTGTTTTTACGTTCGGGTTTTTGAGAATAAGGAAGTCATGCTCAAAGACAGCTTATAAGATAAGCAACCGAAATTTAAAGCTAACTTCCGTTACTTCGATTAATGCTAGCCAGCATATCTATGGTTTTGTGCCAACGACACAACACCAGTTTCAGATTTGAATATAGTGATTTAATTATCAATCGCACCTACATGTTTTAATCACTTAATTCAAATTATTAATTTCAAATGAATACTAAATATATTGATCTAATCGATCAATCGTTTCACTTTCCTCAAGACGAATTTAAGTTAGAGGGAAAGACCTTGCAATTTCACGGAATAGACCTAATGGAGCTTATTGCCCAATACGGTGCACCTTTAAAATTTACCTATCTTCCAAAGATTTCCGAGAATATTCAGCGAGCCAAAACGTGGTTTTCCGATGCTTTTCGTAAACACGATTACAAAGGAAAATATCATTACTGTTATTGTACCAAAAGTTCTCATTTTAAGCACGTTTTAAATGAGGCTTTAAAGAACGATATCCACATAGAAACCTCTTCAGCATTTGATTTAGATATCGTTGAACACCTTAAATCCGAAGGAAAGATATCCAATGAAAACTATGTGCTGTGTAATGGTTTTAAGCGTGAGCAATACATACTAAACATAGCAAAACTTATCAATGGAGGACATTACAATTGTATTCCCATCATTGATAATTATGAAGAGATAGAATTATTATCCCAAGAGATAAAAGGAAAATATCAAATTGGTATTCGTATAGCCTCTGAAGAAGAGCCAAAATTTGAATTTTACACCTCTCGATTGGGCATAGGCTATAAAAATATAGTGCCTTTTTATAAAGCCCAAATTCAAAATAATGAAAAAGTAAGTCTAAAAATGCTCCATTTTTTCATCAATACTGGTATAAAGGATAATGCCTATTATTGGAATGAGCTTACCAAGTGTTTAAAGGTATATACGGCACTCAAAAAGATTTGTCCGACCTTAGATAGTTTAAATATAGGTGGAGGGTTTCCTATTAAAAACTCTTTGGCCTTTGATTTTGATTATGCCTACATGGTAGATGAGATTGTTAATCAGATAAAAACAGTCTGCGATGAAGAAGGTGTAGAAGCACCACACATTTTTACGGAGTTTGGCAGCTTTACCGTTGGAGAAAGTGGAGGGGCTATTTACCAAGTGTTGTACCAGAAGCAACAAAATGACCGGGAAAAATGGAACATGATTAACTCATCCTTTATTACAACACTTCCCGATACTTGGGCTATTAACAAGCGATTTATAATGCTGCCCATAAACCGTTGGTACGATTCATATGAACGCGTATTGTTAGGTGGCTTAACCTGTGATAGCGACGATTATTACAACAGTGAGCAGCATGTCAATGCTATCTATCTGCCAAAATTTAATACAGACAAACCACTTTATATCGGCTTTTTCAATACAGGAGCCTATCAAGAAACTATTGGCGGTTTTGGCGGTCTTCAGCATTGTTTAATACCCGCACCAAAACATTTACTCATCCAACGAGACCAGGACGGAAACTTAATAACCGAAGTGTTTGCTGAGCAACAAAAAAGTGAAGAACTCCTCGGTATTTTGGGCTATGGTCAGGTAAGCCATCAAAGCGAAGCCTTAAAACCCGCGAAAATTAAAACAGAATTATCCTAAACAAAACTTAGTTTAAAATTAAAATGAAAACAAAAACATACGCTGGTATTCCAGCAGAATTTTCAACCTTAGATCAATCCAAGATAGTTTTAATACCTGTGCCGTATGATGGTACAAGCACTTGGCAAAAAGGTGCAGATAAAGGTCCTGAAGCATTTTTAGAGGCCTCTGAAAATATGGAGCTCTACGATATAGAAACGGACTCAGAGGTTTATCAGCAGGGTATTTTTTTGGCTGATCCCGTTACGGAGAGCAATACACCAGAAAGCATGGTTGATGCGGTTCATCAAATCACCAAAAAGTATATTAAAAAGAACAAATTTGTCACCTTATTTGGAGGAGAACATTCTATTTCTATAGGGTCTATCAGAGCCTTCAACGACATGTTTGAAGACTTAACCGTTCTGCATATAGATGCCCATGCAGATTTGCGCCAAAGTTATGAAGGTTCTACCTGCAATCATGCCTGTGCAGTTTACGAAGCCAGCCAGATGACCAATTTAATACAAGTAGGTATACGGTCCATGGATGCTATTGAAAAAACTGTTATGAATGAAGAACAGACTTATTTTGCCCATGAAATGGCAGAAGATGACAGTTGGATGGATTCTGCCATAGATCAAATGACAGAAAATGTGTTCATTACCTTTGATCTAGATGCTCTAGACCCCTCTATAATGCCAAGTACAGGTACTCCAGAACCAGGAGGTTTGCTGTGGTACGAAACCTTAGAGTTTTTGAAGCAAGTGTTCGAAGAGAAAAACGTGGTTGGTTTTGATATAGTAGAGCTTTGTCCTAATAAAAACAACAAAGCACCAGATTTTTTAGCCGCTAAGTTGTTCTATAAAATGTTAAGCTATAAATTTCAAGATCAAGCTATTGATGAGGAATTTGAGAGTAATTTTAGCGAAGGAAGCACAACTAATTCAAAATTTTCAAAATTTAAAGATAACAATGACTACTAATAAGGGCCATATATCCCAATTTATAGAGAACTATTACTTACACTTTAATGCGGCAGCTCTTGTTGATGCGGCAAAAGGCTATGAAGACCAATTGAAAAATGGCGCTAAAATGCTTGTGTCTCTAGCTGGAGCTATGAGTACTGCAGAAATTGGAAAAATTTTTGCCGAAGTTATAAGACAAGACAAAGTTCATATCATATCATGCACTGGAGCTAACCTCGAGGAAGATATTATGAATCTGGTAGCCCACAATCATTATGAGCGCGTTCCTAATTACAGGGACTTAACGCCGCAAGATGAATGGAATTTGCTAGAGAGAGGCCTTAACAGAGTCACAGATACTTGTATCCCTGAAGAGGAAGCATTTAGACGTTTGCAAAAACATATTTTCAAAATATGGAAAGATGCCGAGAATAATGGAGAGCGCTATTTTCCGCACGAATTTATGTATAAATTATTGCTCTCCGGTGTTTTGGAGGAGTACTATGAAATTGATCTTAAAAATTCTTGGATGTATGCGGCAGCAGAAAAGAACTTGCCTATTGTGTGCCCAGGTTGGGAAGACAGTACTATGGGGAACATTTTTGCAAGTTATGTGCTTAAAGGCGAATTAAAGGCAAGCACCATGAAATCTGGTATAGAGTACATGACATTTTTGGCAGATTGGTATACGGATAATTCTACTAAGGGCATTGGCTTTTTTCAAATAGGCGGTGGAATTGCTGGAGATTTTCCAATCTGTGTGGTTCCCATGTTATATCAAGATATGGAACGTACAGACACACCATTTTGGAGCTATTTTTGTCAAATAAGCGATAGTACAACCAGCTATGGGTCCTACTCAGGTGCAGTGCCAAATGAAAAGATTACCTGGGGTAAACTGGATATAGATACACCAAAATTTATCATAGAAAGTGATGCTACTATTGTAGCACCGTTAATTTTTGCTTACCTTTTGGATATGTAAACCTAACCTATAAGATGAACAGAAAAGACCAACACCTAAAACGCGTCATAGTAGACTTCAAGAAATTAACCCCTGAAATACTAGCTCTATTGGTAGAAAAATATCCAGATGGCTATGACGATGATCAAATTATTTCTTTTAAAAATGCCAAGAATGAATTGGTAGAAGCTGTAGAGGTTACCACAGAAGATACCAAGTATCTAGTTAAGGTAAGTACAAAGTTGGCTGTGACCATGGAGAATTATGATGAAGATGACTACGAAGATTATGATGATGATGATCCAGAGGCAGTCCAAGATCCAGAAGAATTCCCAGAGGAAGACGATGATGAGGATTAATTTATTCAATTGGCCTTGTAAGGCTTAAATTAAAATGACATATAAGGTTGTCGCCTATAATGTGGCGAGCAGCATAGCAATTAAGAATTGCGCATCTGCACTGAATTTAAAACCGCTTTTTTCTGATAGCGATGAGGTGTTCCTAGAATTTGGCCAGTACCAATTTGTCTATGTTTTTCAATATGGTATGCTGAGTTTTTTCAACATGAATACACTCGAAATTTCCAAGGTAATGGCTACGCTCAAGGACTACAGTAAAGGTTTTACCAATAGGGCCATTGCAGAGGATATAGATGTAATTATTAGTAAGGATAAGACCGAAGTCCGCTTTGATGCAGTAGTTTTACCGTTTTTTAATCAGGAGATGATTCGCTTGGTAATGCTAAATGCTTCACAATCGGTGGCTTTGGAACGATACGGCAACATTTCTGAAGCCTTGTTGGAAGAAACCAACAACCACACAGAATATTTGGAGTCACACGGTAAATTAAATATATCTGGGCAAAAGCTTAAGAAATTTATCGGTAAAGTCTTAAATCTCAAAAATAAGATTTCCGAAAACCTTTACATTTTTGATGCTCCTGACATTACTTGGGAAGACGAACAGCTTAACAACCTAAATATTGAATTAAAGAAGGGCTTTGATTTAAAGGACCGTTACCATCTTATCCATGATAGATTGGAAATTATAAAGGAAAATTTAGAGCTATTCAAAGATATTATGGACCATAAGGAGAGCAGTAGGTTGGAATGGATTATCATACTCTTAATCCTCGTCGAGGTTGTAGATATGTTTCTGTTGAAATTTATTTAATAAAGCAATACTTCAGTGAATCAATAATTCTGTCACGTGTTCTATGGCATCGATGCTATAAACTAAAAGTACTGGGCTTGAGGTGCTAAAATCCCAGTTAAGTTCAAAAGTTAAATTTAAAGACATATAAAATCAATGTATACACTAAAGTTTTTAGCAGTAATCATAGCTTTTCTATCTATGGCAGAAATGAAACAGCAAAATGAAAACCATGATAGGCAGATCAACCAAGACTATACCGTTGTCGGTACTTTCGATGGCTATGATGAGGAAGATGGTTATACTTTTGTAATTACAGACGAAAATGGTGATGAGGGGATGATGTATTTTCAAAACATAACACCAGAAGCCTTGAAGCAATTTAACCTTAGATCAGATAGTTTAATAGGCGAACGTTTTAGCATTAGCTATCAAATCTTGGAACAAGTTACCGAAGATGATGATGGCGTTGAATATACTTATGAGGTTTTTACAATCATAGGGCTCGAAAAATTATAGTTGATTAGGCCGCAAGGGAACTTGCGGTCTTTTTTTATTTAGTTCGTAAAGTAGAACAGTGAAAACAACCATGTACTCTAAACCAACAATCCACAGATTCTCTCTAAAGTTTTCATTGCTGTAAGCCAAGTAACTTAAGACAATAGCTGCAGACCAAACTATGGGATATCTGTATTTATTGAAAACACAAAGTACTACCAAACTGCTAATGTACCATGGATGTACCGTTGTACTTAAAAAGAAATATACACTTGTGGCAAATAGCATAGATATTATAAGTTGTTGAGTAGTGTAAGCTTGCCTAAATAGAGCCAACCCTAGAATGCTCAAAAAGGTTATGATAGATAAAATAGGACTAATTGTGCTAATAAGATTAAACCCTGTAAGCCAATATCCAAAAGTTCTAGCTAAATAATATAGGCTTGCATTAAATTCAAATTGCCCAAACCACAAGCCAATAGAGGAAGTATAATTATCTAAAAACTGAAAGGACAAAAAGGGAACATATAAGCCAATTATTGTAACACCAACAAGAGAGTAAAAAGAAATAACCGTTTTAAAACCTTTAAATTTATTTGTACTGTTTCCCCGGTATTTTATGTAATTAAAGAAAAGGGGCAACAACATTAAGGTGATGAGTTTGGTGCCAACTGAGAATGCAAATACCACCGCAGCCCACTGCCATTTTCCTTTATGTAGGAGAAAAATACTCCATAATAAAAAAAAGAGCATAACGCCTTCAAAATGCAGATTCCCTGTAAGCTCTATTATAATAAGCGGATTAAGTGCATACAAAAAAATGCGTGATTTCGGGAGGTTCAAAGCTTCCAGAAGTTTTTTGCCCAAATAGATTATACCTATATCTGCAGTAATTATAATCAGTCGCAACACAAGAATTGACCCAAGGATATGTTTCCCTGATATCAGAGCTGCAATAAAAAAGCAAAGCTGATTTATTGGTGGGTAATTGGTATAGTTAGAAGCGCTCAATGCACCCATGCCTTGATAGAGTTCTAAGCCTTGGTGAATAGGGAAGCTTCCTTCTTGGAATAATGAAATAGGAAGGTATAGATACGGATTCATTCCTTCTAGCAAAAGCCGTCCATCCCAAATGAACCTATTAAAATCTTGAGATAAATTAGGCTCGGCAAATAGGAAAATAAGTCGAAAAATCACTGAGGCGGAGACCAGATTTCTAAAACTGAGGTTTTGTTTTATCAACTGATATGTCAATACAAATAGGCCAAAATACAAACCAAGGAGTTTTATGCTTTCTTC
>CAZGDG010000075.1:0-13015 GCA_964524415.1 uncultured Flavobacteriaceae bacterium | reverse complement strand
TTTTTGTTTATTACGGAGTGTAAGGAGCTCCAACCTTCTTTCGCAAGTGGTAAAATAGTAGGGCTATTCATGCCTGGCAAAATAGACACAATCTTGTCTAATTTGTCATTAGGGACATTAAGCAGTACATATTTATTCTCTCTTCCCTTTAAAACGGATTGAAGCCTAAATTGAATTTTGTCAATTATCTCTTGATTTTGTTTTGTAATCTTTGGAGAGGTTGCTAATACGGCTTGTGACTTCAGGAGGACTTCAATTTCCTTGAGTCCATTTTTAAATAATGTACTTCCGCTTGATACAATATCGCAAATGGCATCTGCAAGCCCAATATTCGGTGCAATTTCAACCGAGCCATTTATAATATGAAGGTGAGCTGAAATTCCTTGTTGCTCTAAAAAATGATTAACGGTGCTTGGGTAAGACGTTGCGATTCGCAGTCCTTTTAAATCCTTTAATGATTTAGCTTTACTTGATTTAGGTACAGCAATGGAAACGCGGCACTTAGAAAACCCTAACCGCTCTACAATACTAAGGTCCTTACCTTTTTCAAAAAGGACATTTTCCCCTATAATGGCCGCATCTACGACACCATCCCGTAAATATTGAGGGATATCTCCATTTCTGAGGTAAAACACCTCTAAGGGAAAGTTGCTAGAAGCGGCTTTTAATTGATCTTTTCCATTGTCTATTGAAATACCAATAGCCTTTAAAATATTTAATGAATCTTCATTAAGTCGTCCAGATTTCTGAACTGCAATTTTTAATCTACTCATTTTATTTTAGGTTGGTCCGAGAATAGCATGAGCTTAATAAAAAAACCCATTTGATATTCTCAAACGGGTTTAATTATGTTATAATTTTATTCAACACATCATTAGCTCGCTTGAGGGCAAGTTTCTAAATGATGATGTAGCTGAATGTTCATACTTATTTGTTTAAGCAAATTTTCAAAAAAATAAATTACAATCGCAAGTCTTTAACAAACTTTTATTGATTACCTAAAATAATGGGCATTCCACTTTCTCCTGAACCGATTATAACTACTTTGCTATTCGGAGATTCCGATAATTTATTGGTGGCTTCAATACCCTTATCTCTTAGAATCTTATCAGTTAAAGACGCACTTAAAATTTTATTGGCCTGAGCTTTACCCTCAGCTTCTATGATTTGCCTTTCAGCCTCTTTTTGCGCCGTTACAAGCCTGAATTCGTACTCTAAAGACTCTTGCTCTTGTTTTAATTTTCTTTCTATGGCTTCTTTAATCGTTGGAGGCAAGGTTACATCGCGCACAAGGATTTCATCTAAAATGATATATTGGTCATCAACAATCTTTTTAGTCTCTTCAAAGATTTCTTTTTGAATAGCATCACGCTTACTTGAATACAACTGTTCTGGAGTATAACGACCAACGACACTCCTTGCTGCCGAACGAATAGTAGGTAGGATAATTCTATTGAGATAGTTCTCGCCGATTTCTTGGTGAAGCTTACCCAAATTCACTTCATCTGGCTTATACCAAGCTGAAGCATCGAGTTGAATATCCAAACCGTTAGATGACAATACTTTCATTTTTTCGAAGATTTCTTGACGTCTTACCTCATAAATATAAACCTTATTCCAAGGTGCAACAATATGGAACCCCTCACCTAATGGCGGCTCATCAGTAACCACACCACCACCAAAGGTTCTATATAAAACGCCAGCTTCACCTGAGCCCACCGTAACGGCAGATTTAGCTATTACTATAATTAAAAAAATGATTACTACTAAAATAGGTAATCCAATTTTCGGTAATTTTTCCATGTTTATGTTTTTAAATTAATCCGTGATATTTTCTTATGAACCACTCAAAAAACAGGCTAAGCGCTATTAATCCGAGCAAATATTCAAAGTCTATCAAAGGTACAATATTTTTAGTGCTTTTTTGAACAATACTATAGCGAGTATCTGCTAATAAATTGTTAATTAAGTCTTCTGTATCCTCAGGGAAATAACTCTTTCCTGAAGTATTTTTTGCTAATTGATTCAATTTTGCTATATCTGGATTAAGGAATTGCTGTTCTACATTGTAATCTAAAACTTCAAATTGGCCAGAGGTTGTTACAGCCTCTGTATTGTGCTTTACTGTAAAGCTATAGCGCCCTGAGGCCAAACCACTCAAATCTACTTTGTAATTACCATTATACAGTAATAGTGGGTATTGTCTCGCTTCAAGTTCTGTATTCTCAGGTTTTAATTCTAGCGTTAAGGCGGCGCTGCCATCAAATTCATAACTTTTATTAAAGTATTGCGCACTGATGACTATGGCTTCATTGCCATTATAAAAGGAATTATGGTCAACCTGAAGTCGTTTCCTTCTTTTGTTGGAACTTATGAATTGTACCAACTTGTTAATAAAATTATCAAAGTCTTCAAAAGACTTCGTAACCAAATAGCTATGGGAGCGCCATCTCCAGATGCCCTCTCCATTTAAAATGGCTTGCTTGGTGTTTTTTGTTTCAAAAGTGGCCAATAGAACAAAATCTGTGGTAATACCGTTGACCATTTTATAAAAAAGGACTTCATTAGGCGCATCGATACCAAAAGCTCCTAATTCTGACTTTAAAGGCGGGAAATCGCTAAAGCCTAAGTCCTCAACTATAAAATTGCTGTAGTTTCTGTTAAGGTAAGGTTGAAAATCTTCGGTTTGATTGGTAATTGCTTGTTTGAAACTTTCCTGAATCTCATTTAAAAAAAACCAATCTGTAGTAGTTCCTGTTATAAAAAACAAGTTTGTATTTTGTTCCTTCAAGGTCTCTATTACCTCTTTGAAAGATCTTGTTGGCTGATAGATTATTGCCAACTGGTAATCCTCTCCTTGTGATAAGAAATCTGAAGGAGATAAAATAGTTACTTGCCGTTGTTCATTACTTTCTATTGATTTTTTAAGAGCACCAATATCTGGATGCATGCGCTCCGTTATCAAGGCGATATTCGTTTTTTGGTCTATGATTTCTACACCAAAGTTCTTTTTATTATTTACAATATTTCTTTCTTGTTTCAATGGTGTTAATTCTGCCACAAATGATTTAACACCTACTTTGTCTGCCAGTAAATCTGCGGAAATAATTTCAGAAGATTTTTCGGAATCAAACTGAAGCGTCTTTTTAAAAAGTATTTGGTCACCAGATTTAATTCTAAATTCAGTGGTTACCTTCTCATTTCCAGAGTAATTAAGTATTGCTTCAACGGGAAAGCGATTTTTTAGAAAAGCAAATCGATTAACATTTAGTTGGGCAATGCGTAAATCTTTATAGATTGTGGTATCCCCTAAGATAATAGGATAAACAGGCTGGTTTATTTTTGAGCTTGCGTAGCCGTAATCTTCTCCAAGAGTTTGGTTACCATCAGATATTAACACAATTGGCGCAACCGTTTCCTTATAAACCTCATTTAAGTTTTCTAGAGAATTGGAAATATTTGATTGGTTCTCTGAAAAATCAATACTGTCTCGCAACCGCACGGTCTTACCAAAAGTATAAACATCTATATTAAAGTTTTTATTTAGGTTTAGGTTGTTTATTAACTTATCTACAGATTTTTGAGAATTGTTTGATTGCTCTAGATATTTTATGGATTGAGAGTTGTCAACAGCAAGTAAGAGTTTTGGTTTTTCCTTAGTAACGGTTATAGATTCAAATTTTGGATTTACAAGGAGTAAGGCTATAGTGAGCAGGGTTATGGTCCTCGCCACAAATAAGGTATATTTAAGTTTCGGGCTTAATTTAGACTTATATATATACTGAAACAGCGCTATTAAAAGCGCTGCTAATCCAGCTACACATATGTATATTACAGTTTCTGTTTGCATTAATAGGAAATGCTGTTAGGTTAACATTCCACCATCTACATTTAATGTTTGACCTGTAATGTAAGCACTCATATCACTTGCAAGAAATACACAAGCATTAGCTATGTCTTCAGGAGTACCTCCTCGTTTTAAAGGAATTGCCGCTCTCCAACCTTTTACTGTTTCTTCGTCGAGTTTGGCTGTCATTTCGGTTTCAATAAAACCTGGAGCTATTACATTACTTCGAATATTTCTAGATCCAAGCTCCAATGCCACTGATTTTGAAAACCCTATGATTCCAGCTTTGGATGCCGCATAATTTGTTTGTCCTGCATTACCTTTTACACCTACAACCGAACTCATATTTATTATTGAACCTTTACGTTGCTTTAACATAGTGCGCTGTACTGCTTTGGTCATGTTAAAAACAGATTTTAGGTTAACCTCAATGACTTTGTCAAAGTCTTCTTCTCCCATGCGCATCAATAAGTTGTCCTTTGTAATTCCGGCATTGTTTACAAGGATGTCAATACTTCCAAATTCAGATAGAACCTCTTCGGCCAATTTCTGGGCTTCATCAAAACTTGCGGCGTTACTTTGGTATCCTTTTGCTTTAACCCCAAGGGAATTAAGTTCTTTCTCCAAGTCTTTAGCGGCATCTACAGAGGAGCTGTACGTAAAGGCAACGTTTGCACCATGTTGTGCGAACACCTGGGCAATGCCCTTGCCTATTCCTCTACTTGCTCCTGTTATAATTGCGGTTTTTCCTTCTAATAATTTCATAAATATATTTCCGTTAGTTAGTAATTATCATCCATCAATAACTCAAATATAGTTGATACAAATTGCATGAAATAAAAAAACCTCACAAGATTTTGAGAGGTTTTTAACAGTTATGTTGTTATGGTATTAACCCAATACTTCTTTTACCTTCTTGCCAATTTCTGCTGGTGAGTCAACAACATGAATGCCACACGATCTCATAATTTTCTTTTTTGCTTGTGCAGTATCATCGCTACCACCAACAATAGCACCTGCATGGCCCATAGTTCTTCCGGCAGGAGCAGTTTCACCAGCGATAAAACCTATTATAGGTTTAGTGCTACCGCTTTCTTTATACCATTTGGCAGCATCGGGTTCTAATTGACCACCAATTTCACCAATCATAACAACAGCTTCTGTTTCTGGATCGTTAATGAGCAATTCCACAGCCTCTTTTGTCGTTGTTCCTATAATTGGATCTCCTCCGATTCCTATGGCCGTGGTTATACCAAGGCCTTGTTTTACCACTTGGTCAGCCGCTTCATAAGTTAAGGTGCCTGATTTGGAAACGATACCAACTTTACCCTTTTTAAATACGAAACCAGGCATAATACCCACTTTAGCTTCTTCTGGCGTTATTACTCCTGGACAATTAGGGCCTACAAGTCGGCAATTTTTATCCTTTATATAATCATAAGCTTTAATCATGTCAGCTACTGGTATGCCCTCAGTAATGGTTATAATTACTTTTATGCCTGCATCTGCAGCTTCCATAATGGCATCTGCCGCAAATGCTGGTGGTACAAAAATAATAGTTGTATCTGCACCAACCTTTTCAACAGCTTCAGATACCGTATTAAAAACAGGTTTTCCTAAATGGGTCTGTCCTCCTTTACCAGGTGTAACGCCACCAACTACATTGGTACCATATTCTATCATCTGACCAGCATGGAAGGTGCCTTCGCTACCTGTAAATCCTTGGACTATTATTTTTGAATTTTTATTAACTAGTACACTCATTTCTTAAGCTTGTTATATGGTTTTAAATCGATGCAAAAATAGTGTTTTTAAGACGTTAAGTCGAAGCTGTAATTAATCTTTTTTCTCGATTTTTATAGTTTTCAGTCTCTCTAATATTTCAGGTATCCTTCTTATAGAGGCTAACTCCTTGTATTTGCTTTTGATATCCTCTGCTGGATATCCAAAATAGGTTTTTCCACCTTCCAATGATTTACTAATCCCGGATTGAGCAAGAATAATGGCTTTTTTTCCAATAGTTACACTACTTGCAATACCAACCTGCCCCCAAATAGTAACTTCATCCTCAATTACCACGCAGCCAGCTATGCCCACTTGTGAGGCAATTAAACACTTTTTACCAATAACTGTATCGTGTCCTATTTGAATTTGATTATCTAATTTGCTTCCTTCCTTTATGGTGGTATCACCTGAAACACCTTTATCTATAGTACAACAGGCACCAATATGCACATTATCTTCTATAACAATACGGCCACCAGATTTTAATTGGTCATAACCTTCAGGTCTATTCTTATAATAAAAAGCACTTGCGCCTAATATTGTGCCAGCATGAATTTCTACATTGTTACCGATAATGGTATCATCATAAATACTAACATTAGAATGAATGGTGCAATTTTCTCCTATAACCACATTGTGGCCTATAAAACAATTTGGCTGAATTATGCTATTGTGTCCTATTTTTGCACTAGCTGAAATAGCTGACGTTGCCGATTTAAAAGGTTTAAAATGTGAGGTTAACTTATTGAAATCCCTAAATGGGTCATCAGATATTAATAATGCCTTACCATCAGGACAATCTACTTTTTTGTTAATTAGAACCACGGTTGCCTCTGAACGTAAGGCTTTATCGTAATATTTTGGGTGATCCACAAATACGATATCTCCAGGTTCCACAACATGAATTTCATTCATGCCTAAAACTGGAAAGTCTGGTTTTCCAATATAGTCTGCACTGATTAACCCAGCGATTTGTTCAAGAGTTTGAGGAACAGGAAATTTCATAATTATAGTGCCTTATTTTGGTCAAGAGCCATGCTTAGTTCTAGCACTACTCTTTAATCCTTTCTTTGTAGGTTCCTTTTTCTGTTTCGACCTTTATTTTATCGCCTTCATTAATGAATAAAGGCACATTAACCGATGCGCCTGTTTCTACTGTAGCAGGTTTTGTAGCATTGGTTGCCGTATTGCCCTTAACTCCTGGTTCTGTATGGGTAACCTCTAAAATAACACTAGCCGGCATTTCTACAGACAGCGGCATGTTGTCTTCTGTATTTATAATTACAGTAACCACTTCACCTTCTTTCAAAAGGTCTGGTCTATCAAGAGCCGCTTCCTGAAGTGCTATCTGTGTATAGTCTTCTGTATTCATGAAATGATATGCCTGACCATCGTTATACAAATACTGAAATTTGTGCGTCTCAACCCTAACATCATCAATCTTATGACCCGCAGAGAAGGTATTATCTATTACTTTTCCAGTAGTAACACTTTTCAATTTTGTTCTCACAAATGCAGGACCTTTTCCCGGTTTCACATGTAAAAATTCAATGATTTTATAAATATCATGATTATATTTAATGCACAGTCCATTTCTTATATCTGATGTAGTTGCCATGTTGTTGCTTTTAATTTGATTTGAAATATCCTTTCATGATTCCACGATGTGAATTCTTGATAAATTGAAGAATCTCATCTCGTTCTGGAGTTGCTTCCATTTCTGCTTCTATAATTTCGGAAGCCTGTGTATTGTTGTAATTCTTTTGATATAAAATTCTATATATACTTTGTATTTCCCTTATTTTTTCGGTTGAAAATCCACGACGTCTTAGTCCTACGGAGTTTATCCCTACATAAGACAACGGTTCTCTTGCCGCTTTAACATATGGAGGCACATCCTTTCTAACTAAGGAACCGCCTGTAACAAAGGCATGATTACCTATAGAACAGAATTGATGAACGGCTGTCATTCCCGCAAGAACAACAAAATCACCTACCGTAATATGTCCTGCAAGCGTACTGTTATTAGAAAAAATACAGTTATCGCCAACGATACAATCGTGCGCAATATGGCAGTATGCCATAATAAGGCAGTTGTTACCGATAACTGTTTTCATTTTATCCGAAGTACCACGGTTAATGGTTACACATTCCCTTATAGTAACGTTATCACCAATTTCTACGGTGGTTTCCTCGTCATCGTATTTTAAATCCTGTGGGACGGCAGAAATTACTGCACCAGGAAATATATTACAGTTTTTACCAATTCTGGCGCCTTCCATAATGGTAACATTACTCCCAATCCATGTGCCTTCACCAATTTTTACATTATTATGTATTGTAGTAAAAGGTTCTATTACAACATTTTTTGCAATCTTGGCACCAGGATGCACATATGCTAGCGGTTGGTTCATATTATTTTACTTTAGTGATTTGTGCCATTATTTCAGCCTCGGAAACCAACTTGCCATTGGCATAAGCTCTACCTTGCATTTGGCAAATTCCTCTTCGTATTGGAGATAAGAGGTCCAATTTAAATATTAAGGTATCTCCTGGCACTACTTGATGTTTGTATCTTACATTGTCAATTTTAAGCAAGTAAGTTAGATAATTTTCAGGGTCTGGAACCGTGCTTAAAACCAAGATACCTCCTGTTTGCGCCATGGCTTCTATCTGTAAAACCCCTGGCATAACAGGTGCTCCGGGAAAATGGCCTACGAAGAAAGGCTCATTCATTGTAACGTTTTTAACTCCGATAACGCATTTATCGGTTAACTCCATGATTTTATCAACCAAAAGGAACGGTGGCCTATGTGGTAACATGTCCATAATTTGATTGACATCTTTTACAGGCTTGGCGTGCAGGTCAACTTCTGGCACATAATTACGTCTTTCGTTTTTAATGAGTTTAGACATTTTTTTCGCAAATTGAGTATTTACGAAATGACCAGGTTTATTGGCAATTACCTTACCTCGAATACGAGTCCCTATTAA
This sequence comes from uncultured Flavobacteriaceae bacterium, assembly GCA_964524415.1. GTDB lineage: Bacteria > Bacteroidota > Bacteroidia > Flavobacteriales > Flavobacteriaceae > Winogradskyella. Next base: position 4,389 of record CAZGDG010000075.1, on the reverse strand, counting down.
GGCTAAATCACCAACAACGTCCAACAACTTATGTCTTGCGGCTTCATTTGGATAATGAAGTGTAAGATTATCTAAAATCCCATTGGGTTTTACCGCTATATTGTCTTTATTAAAGGCTTCTCTAAGCTTTTCCATAGTTTTGGGAGAGAGTTCCTTATCAACATAGACTATGGCATTATTTAAGTCACCACCTTTAATCAAACCATGCTCTAAAAGCATTTCGATTTCATGTAAAAAGCTAAAGGTTCTGGCATTTGCTATCTCTGATTTAAAATCAGAAATGGTTGTCAAAGTAGCATTTTGAGTACCAAGGACTTTAGTTCCAAAATCAACCATTGTGGTAACCTGATAGGAGTTGGAAGGCATTACAATTATTTCGCTTCCAGATTCTTCATCGGCATAGGAAACAATTTGTGAAACCTCGTATTCTTCCCTAAAAGCCTCCTGCTCTACTATGCCAGCCTTCTCCAATTCTTCAACAAAAAATTTGGAAGACCCATCCATAATAGGTGGTTCAGAGGCATTCAGTTCAATAACAACATTATCCAAGTCTAAACCTACTAGTGCCGCTAAAACATGTTCACAGGTTTGAATGGTGACGCCATTTTTCTCTAAACATGTGCCACGTTGTGTATTGGTTACATAGTTAGCATCTGCTTCTATCTTGGGACTACCTTCAAGATCTGAACGCTCAAAAATAAAACCAGAATTTTCTTTGCCTGGTTTAAATGTAAGTATGACCTCATCTCCTGTGTGGAGTCCAACACCAGAAAGGGAGACCGGTTTGCCAATGGTTCGTTGTTTTATTTCGGTTTTAATTATTGCCATCTAATCGCTTTTCAATTTCGTTTATATTTTTGACAATTTTTGGTAAATTCTTAAAGTGAACGTAAGATTTATTGTAATCACCATAAGTAAGTGCAGGAGAACCCTGTAATACTTCGTTGTCCTTTACATTTCGTCCAATTCCAGATTGCGCTTGAATCTTCACATTATTACCAATAGTAATGTGACCAACGATACCAACCTGACCACCAATCTGACAATTTTCTCCAATTTTAGTGGACCCTGCAACTCCTGTTTGAGCAGCAATTACGGTATTTTTTCCTATCTCTACGTTGTGTGCTATCTGTATTTGGTTGTCTAGCTTCACCCCTTTTCTAATGATAGTAGATCCTAGTGTTGCGCGATCTATGGTTGTTCCGGCGCCAATATCTACATTATCTTCTATAATGACATTTCCTATTTGCGGGACTTTTGAATATTCCCCTTTTTCATTAGGAGCAAAACCAAAACCATCAGCTCCTATTATAGCACCAGAGTTGATTACACAATTATTACCAATAATACAATCTGAATAAATTTTAGCACCAGAAAAAACTAAGGTGTTATCACCAATGACCACATTATCACTTACATATGAATTAGGAAATATTTTAACGTTATTACCTATACTAACATTGTCTCCTATATATGTGAAAGCACCTATGTAGATATCAGAACCAATTTTTGACGATTCTGAAATATAGCTAGGTTGCTCTATTCCAAACTTATTGAGTTTTATCTCATTATAATATTCTAATAATTTTGTGAATGCACCGTAGGCATCTTCTACCTTAATAAGTGTAGTTGTAACCTCTTGTTCAGGCTCAAAGTCTGAATTCACTATAGTAATAGACGCTTTAGTCTTATAAATGAAAGGTTTGTATTTTGGGTTGGAAAGAAAAGTTAAAGATCCCTTAACCCCTTCTTCAATTTTAGCAAGCTTAGAGACTTCAACCTGCGGATCACCTACTACGGTCCCTTCCAAAATGCCTGCAATTTGTTCTGCTGTAAATTTCAATTATTTAGTTTTTGGTGACGGTTTTGGCAAAAATAGAAAAAATGTATCACATTCTAATTTTAGGATAGCACATATAATATTTGGTTACAGGTTTACTTAAAGCTTTAATATTTAAATGGTCAGAAACCTTTACTATATCTTTTATTTTACCAGATTTTAATAAAATATCTATATGCTCCTTTTTTTGTTTGTAAGCCTGGTTTGTAATTTCCCCAACGAAGACAAAATAACTAGCCTGTGCTTCGTTTATATTGTAATTAGATTTCAATCTTTTAGTATGCTGCTCTAAGTCTTTGATTTTTATCGGCTTATTTTTGATCTTTATTTTTAGCAGTTCCCTATTTATAATCATCTTACAAAGATTGCTTAACACAAAATCATTATGATTTTGCCATGTTTTAATAGCAGATAAAACATCTACATCATCTAATTTAGAAAAAACTTCTAGTGTTTCTTTATTAAAATTAGATTTTGAAATTTCCTTATCTAGGAAGAACATTAATGCATCACTGCAATGCAGTGTCGCCCCTTCACTTACCAGTTCTTTGGCGCGTTTTAAAACTCTGGTTAGGAGCTGTTCGGCAACCAAACCTGTTTTGTGCAGATAGACTTGCCAATACATAAAACGGCGTGCTACCAAAAATTTCTCAATACTATAAATTCCTTTTTCCTCGATAACTAACCTGTCATCAACCACATTAAGCATCGTTATTAAGCGCTCGCTGTTAATATTACCTTCTGCCACACCAGTATAAAAACTATCCCGTTTTAGATAGTCTGCCCTATCCATATCTAACTGACTGGATATAAGCTGACACATAAAGGCACGATGGTAATCACCTTTAAAAATGGCTATTGCCATGGTTAAATTTCCGTTAAATTCAGTGTTGAGTTGCACCATAAAATGCAGCGAAATTTCCTCATGAGAAATACCATTTACAAGGCTATGCTCCATGGCATGAGAAAAGGGGCCATGGCCAATATCATGGAGTAAAATAGCAATGAGAAGTGCATTTTCTTCCTCAGCAGAAATTTCAACACCCTTAAACCGAAGCACTTGTATTGCTTTTTGCATAAGATGCATGCTTCCAAGTGCGTGATGAAACCTAGTATGATGTGCGCCTGGATAGACTAAGTATGAAAGTCCCATTTGACTTATTCTCCGTAATCTCTGAAAGAAAGGATGCTCAATTAAATCAAACACCAAAGAGTTAGGGATAGTAATAAAACCATAAATAGGATCGTTAAATATTTTAAGTTTGTTACTGGCCAATAGATTTATTTAATTAAATTAAAACAAATATACACGAAGCATGATAAATATTCTCTGGGTAGATGATGAAATCGATTTGTTAAAACCACATATCCTGTTTTTGGAACAGCGACAATATAAAGTAACCACTTGCCAAAGTGGTATGGAAGCTCTTGAAGCTTTAAATGATAACACTTTTGATATTGTATTTTTAGACGAAAATATGCCTGGATTAACAGGTTTGGAAACCTTAAACGAAATAAAGGAACGCCGCGCAAATCTTCCTGTTGTGATGATTACCAAAAGTGAGGAAGAATACATAATGGAGGAAGCGATTGGCCGGAAAATAGCAGACTATCTTATAAAACCAGTCAATCCAAATCAGATATTATTGAGTCTGAAGAAAAACCTAGATCATTCTAGGTTGGTTTCAGAAAAGACAACATCCAATTATCAGCAAGAGTTTAGAAAAATAGCCATGGATTTGGCTATGGTTAATACTTTTGAAGAGTGGGTAGACTTGTATCAAAAATTAATCTATTGGGAGCTTCAACTCGAGGACATTGAGGATGTTGGTATGACAGACATCTTAGAATCGCAAAAAACAGAAGCCAACTTACAATTTGGAAAATTTATAGAAAAAAATTATCAGGACTGGTTTTCGCCAGATACTAAAGCGCCAGTAATGTCCCACACTTTGTTCAAAGACAAGGTGGTGCCAGAGTTGAGTGACAAACAGCCCACACTTTTAGTGGTTATAGATAATCTCAGATATGATCAATGGAAAGCCTTTGAGCCTATAGTTAATACTTACTACAAGAAAAGTTCTGAAGTCTCATTCTTCAGTATATTGCCGACGGCGACACAATATGCCAGAAATGCCATATTTTCTGGCCTCATGCCGGCAGATATGGAAAAACTATATCCTCAGTATTGGAAAAACGATACCGATGAAGGCGGAAAAAATCTTCATGAGGATGACTTTTTAAGAGAACAATTAAAGCGATTGGGTTTAACGCATATTAAATATGAATATCACAAAATAACCAATTTAAAATCTGGCAAGAAGTTGGTTGAAAACTTTAAATCCTTAAAGCAGAATGATTTAAATGTGGTAGTTTACAATTTTGTAGATATGTTGTCTCACTCCAAAACGGAAATGGAAGTTGTAAAGGAGTTGGCATCAAACGATAAGGCCTACAGATCTTTAACATTGAGTTGGTTTAAGAACTCGCCTCTGTTAGAAATGATACAATTATCCCAACAGCTTGGATTCAAATTGATTCTTACCACA
>CAZGDG010000074.1:2156-13095 GCA_964524415.1 uncultured Flavobacteriaceae bacterium | reverse complement strand
ATAACTAATGCTCCATTCTCTATGGTCAACGAGATGTAGCCACCCTGAAGGGTCTGTAGCCTATAAGGTTGGTTGTTATTAGCCTTAATTGTACTAATCAAAAATTTGCTATCCATGGTGCCTTCGACAATATGATAGGTTAAAATGGCCTGCAGTTTCTCCAAGTTTTGAGGTAACCTTAAATCTGCATACGCTTCATCGGATAATTTATTTATGGCAGCATTGGTCGGCCCAAAAAAAGTAACATTCTCTAAATTCTGAATTTCAGGAACCAGTTGTGCCTGTTTTGTTAATTTAAATAGATTATTAAATGATGATTGCTGCTCTATGAGCTGATAAACAGAAGGTGTACTTTCCAACGAGCTGCTTACCGATTCCATTTCTGTGTAAGTATCCCTACTGTCTGTAGTTTTGGTGTTGTTTTTACAGCACAGAACTGAACTTGTTATAAATAAAATAAATAGTAATTTTTTCATGATATATCCTTTATTTAAAAGATACTAGATAATAACCATGAATTCAAGTAATTAAGAAAACTTAACGTCTTAGCCAGTTGCTTTAACAATTAATAGGTATTTTGAATGATTCGGAATTTCGGTCTTAGATATATTCCGAAGTCAATTCATCAACTATAAGGCCATCCTCTAGGCTCATAATAACACCTTGGGCTGCGCGTTCTCCTGAAAGCATTGCTGCGTTTAGGGATCCATTGAGAAGATAGTCGCCAGCTAAATAAATGGTAGGTTTTAACTGCGTCTCTGTAGGTGAAATATCTCCCTGTAACTCTTGTATGTTAGGTAGGGCTCGTGGTATGTGGTATAATTTTAAGAATTTTGCATCTGAAATATTGCAATACGTTTTAAGCTCCTTTTTAACGCTTTCAATAAGGCTATCCTCTGGTAAATTGGTTTGTTTTACAACGGTAACCGATAGTAAGTAATTTGTACCTTTTTTTGAGGTTTCTAAAGTAGTGGTGAAGAATATGTTATTGATTAGAGCACCTTTATCTGCAATTAGGCCTATTAAAGGCTTTTTAATGCTTTGTGACTTGGTTTCAAAATACATATTGTAACACGAGCGCCACGCAGTCTTTTGATTATTTAAATTGGGCACTAAATGGTCGCCAGGTGTTGCAATGATACTAAAATGCGTTTCTATTTTCTGGCCATTTTCTAAAACAATAAAACGCTCTTCTACTTGTTTTACTTTACAGTTGTAACGAATTTCAGTTTGTTGCAACTGTGATTTTAATTGATTTGAAATTTCACCAATACCAGCTTTAGGTAAAGTGGCCAATCCGTCTCCAAACATTTTATACACAAACTCAAACATTCTACTAGACGTTTCTAAATTGGGCTCGAGAAATATTCCTGAGAAAAATGGTCTAAAGAAACGCTCGATTATTTTTTGTGAAAAACCGAAATCCCTTAAATACTGAAGCGTGGTTTTAGATTCTGATTCAAAAATAGATTCTATGGATTTGTTTTTCAGTTTTCTGTTGAGCTTAAAAATCTTCAACTTGTCTGATATTGACCCAACTGGTGCAAATATGGTATGCCATAATAAGCCTAGATGCCTTAATGGGTCGCCGATTTGAAATTTTTTACCATTATTGTAAATCAGTGCACCTGGAAGGAAACGCTGTAATTCCAGTTTTCTAAAGTCCAAGTGTTTTTGAGCTTGCGGATACGCATCTAACAATACCTGAAATCCCTGATCTAATTGATAGCCATTGACAATATCAGTTTTTACGCGGCCTCCTACTCTATCCGAAGCTTCTAAAATCGTAGGATGATACCCAACCTCTTCTAGGGTCTTTGCAGCGATAAGACCACTAATACCTGCTCCAATAATGTGAATTTTGTAATTATTACGTTCCAAAGCGGTCTTTAATGTTTAAGATTTGGTGGCCAAGCTGCCTAACCAATAAATTCGTTCTCCTGAATTATCTTGGATGGACAATATGGCATTTCCGTTGGGTTTTATGGCCAATTCCACAATCTCAATTTTGTCTGAATTATTTACTTCGTACGAGATGTTTATCAGTTTTCTACTATCATCAAACTTAACTTTGTAATTACTAAGAGTACCATTAAAATCGAAAATGACTCCACGATTTGAAAATGAAGCTAAACTTCCCGATGAACTGGACTGATTGATACTTACAGAATTAGTATTGGAATTTATTTGTTCTCGTCTATTATTATCGTAGACCATAGTGAAGTTCACAGTATAGTTTTTGGCCATAACCAGAGATTTAGATTTCTGGTACGTTGGCTCAAACTTATCTAATCTATTTTGACTTATTCCAACTGATGTTATGGTTAAAAAGAGTAAAAAAATAACGTAACGCATAGTCGCTTGTAAATTTGTGGGTCTAAGATACTATTAATTCAATCAATATAAATCTTTTGAGGTTCTTAAAAGCTGTTAAAATGTAGTGCTTACGTTTATTCTTCAACTAATTTTGCAAAAAAATTTATATGACAAAAACATTAAAGATTTTTAGAGTCATTGCCTTTTTAGAAGGGCTTTCATATATATTGTTGTTGTTTGTGGCGGTTCCATTAAAATACTTCTATGGAGATCCGCAGTATGTAAAACTTTTAGGGATGCCTCATGGCCTACTTTTTATTGCCTATATCGTTATGGCTATTTGGTTTTGGAATGACTTTAAATGGTCCAAGAGAATATTATACCTTGTTTTATTGGCTGCCATAATTCCTTTTGGTACCTTTTACATTGATAAAAAATATTTAAAACATGATTAATAGGGATTTTAAACACTACGTTTTTGAAATGCTTGTAAATAGAGGTGTTGGCGAAGAAACAGCAACCTACATTAACATGCTGGTTTTGTTACTTGCCCTTCTTTTCATTGCTTTTATTATAGACTATATCACAAAACGGATCTTATGGAGGTTTTCTGAAGGTATTGCCGAGCGCACTAGAACTAATTTTGATGACATATTAATTCAGAATAAGTTACCTAGGAATATAGCGCATATTATTCCCCTGATTATTCTTATTGAATTTGTTCCCGATGTTTTTTCTGATTTTCCCACGACAGAAAATGTCATAGAAAAAACCTTGAAGGTTATCGCCATTCTCCTCACATTACGCATTATAAGAAGCTTTTTTAATTCCGTAAAAGACTATCTGAGAACCTTACCTAGATACAAAGACAAACCTCTGGATAGCTACTCACAGGTTTTTATGATTTTTGCAACCTTGCTGGGTGTTTATGGTGCCTTTGCAGTGGTCTTTGGTATTTCGTTCTATAATTTCGCCATTTCCCTTGGTACAGCTTCAGCCGTAATACTGTTGATTTTTAAGGACACCATCCTTGGTTTTGTGGCAAGTATCCAAGTAGCCATAAATGACATGGTGCGCATTGGTGATTGGATTACTTTTGAAAAATACGGAGCAGATGGTGATGTCATTGAAATCACCCTTGCCACCGTTAAGGTTCAAAATTGGGATAAAACCATAACTACCATACCAACTTACGCCCTAATTTCGGATTCATTTAAGAATTGGAGGGGCATGATGGCTTCTGGTGGACGACGAATCAAACGATCCGTTATTATAAGGACATCATCAATTCATTTTTTAACCGAAGAAGAAATTGAGCGGTTTAAAAAAATACAATTAATTACAAATTATATAGAAACGCGCTCCAAGGAAATCAAACAATTCAATGAGGCCAATGCAATTGATAAATCAGAATTGATCAACGGTAGAAACCTAACCAATTTTGGTGTGTTTAGAAAGTATCTCCAAACCTATATAGAAAACCATTCTGCAATAAATAAGGACATGACGCTTATGGTGCGGCAATTAGAACCAACGCCTCAAGGTATTCCTATGGAAATTTATGCGTTTAGTGCCGATATAAGATGGCAAAATTACGAGTATATCATGGGAGATATTTTTGACCATGTGCTGGCTTCCGTGGGTTACTTTAACCTAGAAATCTACGAGTTAGGGCTTTCCGTACCTCAAAAGTAAATTAATCCTAAAGGCCACAGAAATAACGTTGTTGATAACACTGTTTACAACAAATGTATGTTCTGTTTTAATGCCAATTGTTAATGTTTACCTTTCACTAGACTTAATCTAAAAACGTACTATCATGGAAGACCGCTGTAAAAACCTACTTGCTGCTAGACCAACTATTTTGTCGGCTAAAATCCACGATTCTATGAGTAGCGAAGAGCGTTTTCAAAATGCAACCTTGCGTCCAATAATTAAAATGCAGCACAACCTCTTTATCGCAGTATTTAGGAATTACATTGCTAAACGCAAAAATGTGTTTTACGACCTTACCTTACCGAAGCGTTTATCCTATATAGAGCATGCGGTCCACAAGGATATGAAGTTTAGAAACTCCATAAAAGGCATGATTATTGGTCAGTTCACCATTGAAGAATACGCGATTTACATCGAAAATTCCTCGGCTTTAAACAAACGAATGATGAACATTGTAAAGGAAAGGTTGATTAGTAGTATTCAGGTATTTGACAATCCGGATTTACGCAAGGCTATTTAAACCAGTGGTTCACCATTTAGATTTGTAGTGAGAATGTCGCTCATTAAATCCAGATAAGGTCTTGCAATTTCGAAAGCTTCATTAACGGCTGGGATAAAATCTTGGTCTAGCACCTCTTCGTCTGTAAACGATTTGGTAAAAATATATTGCTTTCTTCTTATCAAATCAATGGCAGCATGATTACGATCAAAGCCCTTTGGAGCAGTTTTTAACTCCTCCCCTACAAAATTTCCCCAGACTGTTTTAAAGGTTTCATCATTCAGGATTTCCCTCATCTCTGTATCATCCATTTCAAATTCTTTACGGATTCTAAAGAGGTCCTCTTTATTAGGGTCCCAAAACCCAATACCTATAAAAGACGCATCGTTAGGCTGAATATGCAGGTAATAACCACCACGTAATTCTGGCTTAACACGGTGAAACGATCCTCCAAAATGAGTCTTATAAGGCAGTTTGTTCTTAGAAAACCTAACATCACGATAAATCCTAAAAAGTTTTACCCTGTCAATTTTATCGTGCATGTTAAGTAGTTGCCCTAGGTAGTTGTAGCTTTCCTTTATTTCTGCCTCAATGGATTTAAATTCGCTTTTGTGTTCATTAAACCAATCTCTATTGTTATTGACCTTAAGTTCTTTTAAAAATACTAGTGCGTCTTTTGGAATGACTTTATTCATAGCCTATTTTTTATAAAAATAAAATACCATCCGCTAAGATGGTATTTGATTGTATATATTTTAACAGGTATTAGTTGCTCGAGAATGATACCATTTTGCTTTTATTCAGCTGTGAGGATGAATCTTGTGTAAAGGCATCCAACATCCAACTCGTTTTTTCTAATTCCCTAATATAAGCACCAATTAAATCAATGGTACCTTCATCTTTAATTTTTTCGGCCTTGTCTACGACTTTAGACATTTGCTCTAGTAGAATGGCATGATTATTTAAAATTTCCTTTACCATTTCAACATCTGTCTTATCCGACGATACTTCTTCTATGGATGAGGCTTTTAAATAATCTTTAAGATTACTCATTGGGTGATATCTCAAGGTGAGAATGCGTTCAGCAATTTCATCTATCTTTTCTCTAGCATCCGTATAAAGTTCTTCGAATTTTTCATGAAGTTCAAAGAAGTTTTCTCCTAATATATTCCAATGGAAATTTCTTAAATTTTGATAGTAAATATGATAATCTGCCAATAGTGTATTCAGTTCTATAACTGTTGGCAATAATTTTTCATCATTCATGTTTAAGTAACTCATAATAGTTATTCTGTTTTTCTAATTAAATTATTAATCTATTTATCTTAAGATAACATTATTGTTGTCATCTACTAGTGGCTTAACAGGCTTTAACCCTTCTACCGGCTTATTAACATAATGTTGTGTTAAATTGAATCAAGTATGTTAAAGGAAACTTGATTCATTGCATTATCTTCAAGAAATATGTAAGATATTCTTGTATTTTGAAAGAATTTTCATTATAATGCACGAGAAATAAAACATTCTTAATATATATGGGTAGACCAGCAACAAGACCAACCAAATTAAAGGACGGTTATTACATTGAGATTAGAAATAAAGGATCTAAATCTGGAGTAAAGCTTTACAGTGCTACAAAATTACAAATGCACCGCGCAATAAAAATGTACGAGCGCTCAAAGGAAGTCCTTATTTTAGGTGAATCGGTAAACGGAAAGTTTGTTGACAAAGAACCTAAACTACACGTCGTAGAATAACAGAATAAAAGGGTGGACGAAAGTTCACCCTTTTTTATTTGAAGTCTATCTTATTTAAAAGGAGTCCTGAGGCTGGTGCGATATAACTTTGATGTGATTCTACATTTTCTTTTAGGCTATTCTTGATAAAATCCAAATCGACCTCCCCTTTTCCCAACCTAATTAAAGTACCCATCATAAGCCGAATTTGATTTCGGCCAAACCCTTGACCTTGTACCCTCAACACATAACTTTTCTCAGGAAAGAAACTGGCTGTAATTAAGGTGTTATCTTCTATCCTGCAAACATCTATTGTACGTTTATATAAGCCATTGTCGCTAGCCTTATAGCAATAATTTTTAAAATTGTGCGTCCCTTCAAAGAGCTGTGCACCAATCTTCATGGTTTCAATGTCCAAATCATCCTGAATGGTACTCAAAATAGGTGCGCAAAAGGGATGAAATTTACCACCAAAGGCAAACACATATATATATTCTTTGGTCTTGGGATGCTGAATTATATTAAAGTCTTTATCGACCTCTTTTATACTCAAGGCTCTTATATCTTGTGGAAGGTTGTAATTAAACCATTTGAGAAAATAGGATTGGTCTGTTATCTCATGGAATGTAAACAACTCAAAGGCCGTTTCATTAGCTGATACCATGGCGTCTGTGCGCCCAGCCACCAATGTTTTAAACTCCTTGTCTTCGAATACATATTTTAGGGTTCGGTCAATCATAAGATGTAAGGTTTTTAAGTTGGGCTGTTTTTGCCATCCATGAAACCGATAACCTAAATATTGGAGTTTTATAAGATAGTAAAAGCGTTTTCTTTGCATAGTTTATAATGCCAAAAGTATTGAAATTTAAATTCTATACTTATTTTTAATCCAAAACTAAAAATTTGAAGTTATCTTATCCTTTTGACCCAAACATAAAACACCATTTTTTAATAGGTATATTGCTTGGGCTCTGGATTTTTGCCTTTCTTTATCTCACTGAACCTTTAGATGTCAGTGAATTTAGTCCTAAAGAAAAACTCATCTATTTACCGGGTTATGGTGCAGCTGGTTTAATTTGTTATTTATTGTTGCTTCCTTTTCAACATCTTATTTATCAAAAGAACAAGCAAACATGGTCTCCTTTAAGTGAAGGTTTATTGTTATTCGGTTTTTGCACTGTTTCCATCATCGTTGCCAGAATCTATTATTTATGGGTTATTGTGCCCTATGAGCCCAATCCTTACACGTTAGGCTACGCCCTCAAAAACATCTACCTGCCAGCCGTTGCCATTATTTTACCAATTATTATTGTGGCGAGATACGCTTTTGGTAAGTATCACGAAAAGCGACTCAGTGACCAAAAAATCACAATTCAAGGTGAAGGCAATTATGAAGGGTTACGTTTACATATGAACGATTTGATCAGCATTAATTCTTCTGACAATTATATAGAAATTCATTACCGCTCTGGAAATGACTTGAAAAAAACGCTTATTAGAAACAAGCTGTCCGTAATTGACGAAGAGTTTTCCGAACTGCTACGAACACATCGGTCGTATCTTATAAATCCTTTCCATTTTAGGCAGTGGCAAATAGAAAACGGTAAGCATACCGTAATGCTTAATTACGACATTGGTATTCCTGTTTCCAAAACTTACCTAAAAGAGGTAAAAGCTGTTTTGCATTCTACCACAAACTAAGTTTATTTCGCCCCAAACGCCTGTTATTATTAGATTCTAGGGAAACTTCTGAAATATATTTGCTTCAGAAAGTTTAATCCAAAAAATCACAGAATCATGAAAAAATTAGTCGTTTTACTCGTTTTAATTTTAGCAACAGTTAAGCCTTTATGGTCTCAAATTCCCAATTGTGATTGTAAATCTGATTTAGATTTTATTGTTGAGAAATTAAAGAGCACACCATCTTACAAGAAACAAATTAAAGGTGATAAATTATTGGAATTTGAAAATGCCTATAACACTATTGTTTCAAAACTGACGGATTCAACAGATATTAATACCTGTTATAAATTTCTTCAACAGCAACTGAATGTTATAGATGATTTTCACATCAACCTATATTCCAATACCACATATTTTTCAAGTGAAGCACTTGATGATACCAAAAAAATTGAGGAATTTTTAAAAAATCCTGTATTCAAAAACCATCCAAAATATCATATGGATTTGGATAGTTTAAGACAATCATTATCTCATAAGCCAGCTGAATCTATTGAAGGGATTTATAAATTCGGTTCAACCTCTATTGAGATAGGGCTAATTGAAACTTCAGAAGACCAATTTGAAGGCGTCGTATTACATTCAGAACATCCACTTTGGAAACCAGGACAAGTATTAGTTTATGTGTCTAAGAATTCTTTTGACAGATATAATTTACTTCAGTATGATATAGTTACCCGACAAATGAAAATGAATAGAAACATACGTTTTGAAAATGGTCGTTTGGTAAGTTTTAAAAAGAAAGGATTTGAACAAAATTTTGAGTTTAAGCTAGACAAAACGTCCAACTGGGAATTTAAACAGCTATCCGATAAGGTACAATATATTTATTTTGGAAGTTTTAGTAATGCAACGGATAACATCAAAGCCTTTAAAGCTTTTTATTCAGAACATAAAAACAGTTTAACAGCACCAAACATCATTATTGATTTAAGAAGCAACGTTGGTGGTAATAGCAAATGGTCCGACCCATTTCTTAAGCTCTTAAGAAAAAGTAAAGCCAAAATTTATGTCATCACGAACCAATTTACAGGAAGTAATGGCGAACAGTTTACATTGAAATTAAAGGACAAATTAAACGCTGTTCACTTAGGGCAGACCACGTTTGGTGTTATCGCCTATGGAATAAATTATAGTTATACGTATAACACACCTTCGGGTAAGTTTACCATTATGCCTACTGATATGAATTATCACAGGTACATTACTTATGAAGGTTATGGCATTACACCTGATATACCACTAAATTTTGATGAAGATTGGATAGAGCAAACGATGCGAATCATCGAAAATGATACCCAAAAGTAGATTCGTGGTTCTAATGCGCGATTAAACTTTCTAAACTACATTAGAACGACTGTCGTCAACCTTGCTAGATTGGCGACAGTTTTATTTGTGTCTGTTTTCCAAAACATCAACAACGTCTTGAAGTCGAAATCCTTTAGCCTTGAGCAACATCAAATAATGAAACAGCAAATCGGCACTTTCGTTCAAGAACAAATCATCGTTATTGTCCTTGGCTTCAATCACGACCTCTACGGCCTCCTCTCCTACTTTTTGGGCTATTTTATTAATCCCTTTTTCAAACAACGACGCTACATAGGATTTGTTTGTGTCGGCATTTTCAACCCTAGAGCTTATAATTTGTTCCAAATGGCTTAAAAAGCCATAGGATTGCACATTGTCTTCATCCCAACAGGTGCCTGTTCCTTTATGGCAAGTAGGTCCCTTCGGATTTACGGCAATCAGCAGTGTATCATTATCACAATCGAGTTTAATGTCTACAAGCTTTAAAACATTACCGCTTTCTTCACCCTTGGTCCATAGTCTTTTCTTAGTTCTGCTGAAAAACGTTACCAAGTCGGTTTCCTTTGTTTTTTCGAGAGCTTCGGAATTCATATAGCCCAGCATTAGCACATTTTTTGTTTTTGCATCTTGAATAATGGCAGGAACTAATCCGTCTTTATTTTTATTGAAATCTATAGTCATAATCTTACTGGTATGCCTTTTTCTTTTAATTCTTTTTTTAACTCTAAAATAGGTATCTCGCCAAAATGAAAAACACTAGCTGCTAAAGCTGCATCTGCTTTTCCCAATGTAAACGTATCGACAAAATGTTGAATAGTTCCCGCACCACCTGAAGCAATTATAGGAATATTCACAAGGTCTGAAAGTTTTGCCAAGGCTTCATTCGCGTAACCAGCTTTGGTACCATCATGATTCATCGAGGTAAATAAAATTTCACCGGCACCACGCACTTCGACTTCTTTTGCCCAGTCGAATAGTTTTAAATCTGTTGGAATAGTACCGCCTGCCAAATGCACAAACCATTCACCTTCAATTTCTTTGGCATCAATAGCAACAACCACACACTGACTTCCAAATTTTTTTGAAAGCTCTGTAATCAATTGAGGCCGCCTTACGGCAGATGAGTTTATAGATACCTTGTCAGCACCACAATGTAACAAATCATCTACATCCTCTACAGAAGAGATGCCGCCACCAACAGTAAACGGTATATTAACTTGTTCAGCAACTTTTAAAACCATGTCGTGCATGGTTCTACGCTTTTCTTGTGTTGCTGAAATATCTAAAAACACTAATTCATCTGCACCTAATTCAGCGTATTTTTTTCCTAATTCTACAGGGTCACCGGCATCTCTTAAATCTACGAAGTTGACCCCTTTGACGGTGCGACCATCCTTAATATCTAAGCACGGAACAATTCTTTTGGTTAACATTGCTATTGATTTAATATAAATTGTTCTAATTGTTTTAGCGAAATTCTATTTTCATAAATAGCCTTGCCAATGATAACACCTTCACAACCTAATTCGGCTAATTGTGGTAGTTCATCATATTTTGAAATGCCACCAGAAGCGATTAGTTTAATGTCACCAACCTCTTGCAATATTTTTTCATACAAATCAAA
>CAZGDG010000074.1:0-2056 GCA_964524415.1 uncultured Flavobacteriaceae bacterium | reverse complement strand
TTTAACCCACCACCAAAATCAATCTTAAGATTGGTCTTTGTTGCTATGGTTTCTAAGACTCTGTAATTGACTATATGACTTGCCTTAGCACCATCTAAATCCACAACGTGTAAATACTGAATGCCTGCATCTTCAAAGGCCTTCGCAACCTCCAGAGGATTTTCATTGTAAACTTTCTTAGTATCGTAATCCCCTTTGGTGAGGCGTACACACTGTCCGTTGATAATGTCTATTGCTGGGATAATTCTCATAGTGAATATTAGAGGTTAGAAGTTAGAAGTTAGAAGTTAGAAGTTAGAAGTTAGAAGTTATTTCTTTTGATTTCTTTTTGCAGTATTAATTGATGCCACAGTAATTGCCAATAATTCTGAACCTTCTGATTTTAGTTTCAAAATCTCATCTGTATATTTAGGAAGGATTTCTTCAAAAATCTCTAGCCAATACACACTCTCATCAACTTCTTCCTCTACTATCTTCAATTTATGAATAAAATCAGCTGTAGATTTTGCCCTTTGTGAAGCTCTATAATTTGCACCAACCGAACTACTACTTCTTATTAATTGCGTTACAAATGCATTGTATTCTCGTGATTTCGGCACTTTAAAACAAAAATTCCAACAGTCTATTGCAAATTGTTTGGTTCTATTAATTAACTCATTCTTCATACTTCTAACATTTAATATCGTACTTACAACTTCAAGAAGTTTTTTAATAATTGTTCTCCCGTCTTTCCACTTTTCTCTGGGTGAAATTGTACCCCAAAGAAATTGTCATTCTCTAGAGCTGATGCGTATTCTATTTCATAATCTGAGGTAGCTATGGATTCATTACAATTAATAGCATAATAACTATGAACTAAATACATATAAGATTCTTCATCAATATTTTTGAACAAGTCCGATTTTAGATTTTTTACGGTATTCCATCCCATCTGTGGCACCTTAACATTATTTGAAAACCGTTTTACCTTAGTATTAAAAATTCCGAGCCCCTTAGTATTGCCTTCCTCAGTATGTTGGCACATCAGTTGCATACCTAAACAAATGCCTAAGACAGGTTGTTTTAATTGTGGAATCAGTTCATCTAAGCCACTTTCTCGTAGTTTGTGCATAGCCGAACTAGCCTCACCTACACCAGGAAAAATGACTTTATCTGCGTTTAACAAGTCCTCCGCATCTGATGTTAATTTGGCCTCGTAACCTAAGCGCTGAAATGCAAATTGAATGCTCTTGATATTTCCTGCGCCGTAATTGACAATTTGCAAATTCATTATAACATTCCTTTGGTTGACGGTAAAATCATTTTATTCACATCTCGTTTTACGGCCATTTTTATGGCTTTTGCAAAGGCCTTGAATATAGCTTCAATCTTGTGATGCTCATTGGTGCCTTCGGCTTTTATATTGAGATTACATTTGGCACCATCCGAAAAGGATTTAAAAAAGTGGTAAAACATTTCGGTGGGCATCTTTCCTATCATTTCACGTTTAAAATCTGCTTCCCAAACCAACCAATTTCTACCTCCAAAATCTATAGCCACCTGAGCTAAACAATCGTCCATGGGCAGACAAAAACCGTAACGTTCTATGCCTAATTTATTACCCAATGTTTTTGCGAAAACTTCACCGAGAGCTATGGCCGTGTCCTCAATGGTATGATGTTCGTCAACTTCTAGGTCTCCATCCACATTAATGTTTAAGTCTATCTGACCGTGACGTGCAATTTGGTCTAGCATATGATCAAAAAAGGCAATACCAGTACTTATGTTGCTTTGTCCCGTACCATCTAAGTTTAGGGCGATTTTAATTTTGGTTTCGTTGGTATTGCGTTCTATCTGCCCTTTGCGTTCGGTAGCCTTTAGAAATTCGTATATCGACTTCCAACTAGATGTCTCTAGTGCAATGGTATTTTTAAAGTTTGCCTTTTTAGATGGGTCAATACTGTCTTGTCCCGTGGCATTAAGCAATATCCCTTTACAGCCGAGATTTTTTGCCAATTCCATATCAGTCAATCTGTCTCCAATGACGTATGAGTTTTCTAAATCACAAGAACCGTTC
>CAZGDG010000073.1:10155-13107 GCA_964524415.1 uncultured Flavobacteriaceae bacterium | reverse complement strand
TAGAGCGTATGTACATTACTATGAGACACTTGTTTAATCGTGGTTTTTATAAACCTATGGGTGTTTCGGGAGAAACCTTAAGAGAAGCCTTATTGCTGCTCAGACCTGAAATATACGGCTCAATTGCAGAAGAAAAAACTGAGTTAGATGGATTATTGTATGTAATAGAAAGGCTTCCTGATGGCATCGAAGAATGTAGATTCATCAATCTTACAAGCGACGAAGGATACTCAGAGTCTCATTTCAAACCCATTATTCCACCCAAAAGAAGACGAAACTGCTATCGCATAGACGATGAGCAGATGAATATCGAAATTACCCGCGGCAGATCTGAAATTTATGATATTCTAACGCACCTCACCTTCTTATTTATTGAATCGCACAAGATTGCTAAAAAAGTAATTATTTCAGAAGATGGTGCTACCACAAGAGATTGGATAAAGTTGGAGCAGGCCGTTACTTCGGGCAATAAACTTAGCCTGCAAGAACGCGAAGTTGCCTTGACCCATACCGGCAATATATTAGGGCGAACTTTTCACGAATTAAAAGTTAGTCATTCACAATTTGCCACTAAGGACAAACCAGAAAGACTTTTACAAATTATTTACTGGTTAGGTAAGTTGGCCATTGAAGAATTAGTGGATAACAAAAAACGAACCATTACCTTTAGTCCGGTTTTAAGAGAACGGTTGGGGCACCATATCCATGGTGAAATATGGGCCGATAATATAAAAGGCGAACTTAAAAAACTCAACTTATTAGACAGACCGGTGCATATTATCAGTGCTAATATGCATAGTGTAATGAACACTTTTTTCGCTCCCGAAGCTTTAAAAACTGCTTTAAAGAACCAAAGTAATTTTAAAATGTATGAAGCCTTGAGCTTAGAAGAAAATGAAGCGCTTCGCAATAAAGTAAAAAAAGTAGCGTTGCAGAATGGAATGACGTTTATTCCAGATCAATCAGGTACGAATATAGACGTTCAAATTTTTGACACTTCAAAACTGAAGGTAAGTAATTTAGACTTTCCGGTAAGCGAGAAGGTAGTTTCAAATAACCAACCGGTAATAATTGTAATGGATTACGCTTTTGGAGAACAAGCCTACGAAACTATAGACGAGCTTTTAAAGCCCGTAAAAAACAATGGTATAAAGACGCATTTAAATGTAGAGTCTATTTCAATTATGGGAAAAGCGGGTATTTTAGATGGCAAAAAGGGCGATGTAATGATACCATCAGCGCACATTTTTGAAGGAACCGCAGATAACTATCCGTTTAAGAACGAACTTTCCAAAAAAGATCTGGAAGCCTGTGATGTAGATATTTTTGAAGGCACCATGGTAACTGTTTTAGGCACATCACTCCAAAACAAAGATATTTTAAAATTCTTTAAAGACTCTACTTGGAATGTAATAGGTCTGGAAATGGAAGGTGTACATTATCAAAAAGCCATTCAGGCAGCCTCAAGAATAAGAAACAGCATTAATGAACAGGTGAAAGTAAGGTATGCCTATTACGCTAGTGATAATCCCTTAGAAACCGGAAGCACTTTAGCCTCTGGCGGACTGGGAACAACCGGCGTCAAACCAACGTACGTCATCACTAGAAAAATATTAGAACAAATACTTAACTAACTAAATATGAGCGATAAATTGCCTGTGGAATCGAATAATAAGCCGATACAACCTTTAAATAATGAAGAGATAGATTTAGGGCAGCTTTTTAATGCAATTGGCAGACTTTTTGAAAAGTTGTTCAATTTTATTGCCAGTGTTTTTAAAGGGCTTTTCAAGCTTTTAATTTTGGCTTTAAAACCTTTTGTTGAAAATATTAAATTAATATCTGTAATAATTTTAATAACTGCATTTATTGGGTTTTTCCTTGAAAAATCTAAAACACCAGTTTATTATTCAGAAATGTTAGTTCAGCCTCACTTCGAATCCAAGTACAAGTTATCAAACAACATTAATTATTTTAATGCACTAATTCAATCACAGAAAATTAATGAACTGGTAAATATTTTTGAGATTGATTCAGGAAGAGCTAAATCTTTGATTGGTTTTGAGTTAGGAATAGGTCCAGAAACACCAAACTCGTTGTTACAACAGTATGATGCGTATATAAAAACTATAGATAGTTCTTTAGCTGTCGAAGTAACTTTTGAAGATTTTATTGAGAACAGAGATATTTTATCAGGAGAAATATTTACTGTAAAAGCTAAATCAAAAGACAACAATATCTTTCCGAGCCTAGAGACAGGTTTTAACAAGACATTTGAAAACCCATATTCTAAAAAACTTAAAAAAATTAGGGATTCTACTATTCAGATTAAGAAGGAATCATATAATAAAGAGTTAGTTAGATTGGACAGTCTCCAGAGAATCTATTTAGACTTAAAGAGGAATGAATCTGAAAAAGGATCGTTTAAACTGGGTAGCGATGGTGCGTTTCCAATTCAGCTAGAAAGAACTCCAACCAGAGAATATGAATTATTTCAAGAAGAATTAAAAGTAAGAAGAGCAATCAGAGATTTAGACCAACAACTTATAGAAGAAAGTGTTTTTTACGACATAATTGCTGGGTTTGAAGAAGAAGGAACATTAGAGAAAAATTTATACACTAACTACACTTTTGTATTACCATTAGTTGCATTTTTTCTTTTAATCATTGGATTCATATCAACAAAAGTATTCAATTTCATAAAAAATTATGAAGCATAAATCTTTACTTATAACTGGCGGTGCCGGATTTATAGGCTCTAATTTTATAATAGACTTTCTAAAAAGACACTCAAATACACGCATTATAAATTTAGACAAGCTCACTTACGCAGGTGAGCTTTCTAATTTAGATGAAATTTCTAAATTTATCCGCACCTATAACATAATTCAAAAATTCTATGTAGATTCAGTCGACGGTGATAAACTCGTTGAAGAAGCCGTAATAAAAATG
>CAZGDG010000073.1:0-10145 GCA_964524415.1 uncultured Flavobacteriaceae bacterium | reverse complement strand
TTTAACGAATTTCAATTCGACGGTGTTATCCATTTTGCAGCAGAGTCTCATGTTGATAATTCTATCGAAAACCCTGACGCCTTCATTCAAACCAATGTTTTTGGGACTTTTAATTTATTAAATGTGGCCAGACACAACTGGATGTCCGCACCATTTCAATTTAAAAAGAATTCTGAGTACAAACGATTTCTTCATATTAGTACAGACGAAGTCTATGGAACATTGGGGGAAACCGGATTGTTTACAGAACAAACGCCTTACGCTCCCAATAGCCCGTATAGTGCTTCAAAAGCCTCTTCAGACTTTATAGTAAGAAGTTATTTTCACACCTACGGCATGAATGTAGTTACCACTAATTGTTCTAACAATTACGGACCAAGGCAACACGATGAGAAATTAATCCCAACAATCATCAGAAAAGCAATTAACGATGAACCTATCCCAATTTATGGAGATGGAATGAATGTACGCGATTGGCTTTTTGTAAACGATCATTGTAAGGGTATTGAACTGGCATTTTTTAATGGAATCTCTGGAGAAACCTATAATATTGGAGGTAAAAATGAGCGTAATAATCTTTATATTGCTCAAAAAATATGTGATATATTAGATGAGATGATTCCTAAAAGTGAGACTTATAAAAACCAAATAACATTTGTAAAAGACCGACCAGGTCATGACTTTAGATATGCCATTGATGCTTCAAAAATCGAAAGCAATTTGGGTTGGAAAGCCATAGAAAACTTCGAATCAGGTATCAAAAAAACGGTTATTTGGTATCTAAAAAAATACAATAAGTTATGAAAGGAATTGTATTAGCCGGAGGTTCCGGAACCAGATTACACCCTTTGACCATCGCCGTGAGCAAGCAGTTAATGCCGGTTTACGACAAACCCATGATTTATTATCCAATTTCTACATTAATCTGGTCTGGGATTAGGGAAATTTTAATTATTTCAACACCTCAGGATTTACCATTGTTTAAAAAATTACTGGGTGATGGCTCTCAATTAGGCTGTGATTTTCAGTATGCTTCGCAAGAACAACCTAATGGTTTGGCCGAAGCATTCTTAATTGGGTCTGATTTTATTGGTCAAGATAAGGTAGCACTTATTTTAGGAGATAATATTTTCTACGGTTCAGGCCTTGCTAATTTATTACAAAGCAATAATAATCCGGATGGCGGCATCATTTATGCCTATCATGTCCAGGATCCTGAGCGTTATGGAGTTGTAGAATTTGACGACACAGGCAAGGCTATTTCTATTGAAGAAAAACCGCAAAAACCAAAATCAAATTATGCAGTTCCCGGCATATATTTTTATGATAATGATGTAGTTAAAATTGCAAGAGAAATTAAACCAAGCCATCGAGGTGAACTTGAAATTACAGATATTAATAAAACCTATCTTAAACAAGGTAAATTAAGCGTTAGTATTCTTGATAGGGGAACAGCATGGTTAGATACCGGCACTTTTAATTCGTTGGTTCAGGCCACCAATTTTGTGCAGGTAATTGAAGAACGACAAGGTCTAAAAATTGGCTCCATTGAAGAGGCGGCATACCGAATGGGCTTTATTTCAAAGCGTCAACTTCATTTATTAGCCGAACCTTTGTTAAAAAGTGGTTATGGCAATTATTTACTTAGCTTAAATTAAATGCTTGTAGAAAACACAAACCTTAAAGATTGTTTCGTCATAAAACCAAAAGTGTTATATGATAACCGAGGTTATTTTTTTGAAAGTTTTAATAAGAAAACTTTCAATGAACATACAGGATTAGAAATAGATTTTGTTCAGGATAACCAGTCGCAATCAAAAAAAGGCGTTTTGAGAGGACTACATTTTCAGATTGGTGATTACGAGCAAGCAAAACTGGTAAGAGTTATTAAAGGCAGTGTTTTAGATGTTTGTGTTGATTTAAGGGAAAATTCTGAAACTTATCTAAAGCATTTTTCAGTCATATTATCAGAAGAAAACAAAAAGCAATTATTTATTCCTAGAGGATTTGCGCACGGGTTTGTAGTTTTGGAAGACGAAACAATTTTTAGTTATAAATGCGATAACTATTACCATAAAGAATCTGAAAGAGGCATCATATATAATGACACCGATTTAGATATCGATTGGATGCTGAATGAACAAGAGTTAATAGTTTCAGAAAAAGACCAAGCGCTTCCAACTCTTAATAAATTTCTTATCTCATGACAAATGTTTTGGTAACGGGCGCAGGCGGACAATTGGCTCTAACCATAAAAGAGTTATTTCTGAATAACAGTGATGATATCCATTTTATCTTCAAAAACAAATCAGACTTGGATGTTTCTAATCCTGTTGAGTTAAATAATTTCTTTTCCCAAACCCATATAGATTATTGCATTAATTGTGCAGCATACACAAATGTAGAATTAGCCGAAAAAAATTTAGAAACAGCTTTTGAAGTCAACGCATACGCAGTTGGCACTATGGCAAAAATTTGTGCTCAGAATAATATAATCTTAATACATATGTCAACCGATTATGTGTTTGATGGCACCAAATTTGAACCTTATAACGAAGAGGATATAACAAATCCCATCAATGTCTATGGTAAGTCTAAAGCCGAAGGTGAAGAAAATATTTTAAAAAACTGCAATAACTTTTTTATTATCAGAACATCCTGGCTGTATTCAAAATATGGTCATAATTTTTTAAATACAGTTTTAAAGAAAATTAACCAAAAGGAAACAATGAAAGTGGTTGCCAATCAAATTGGTGTTCCAACCAGTTGTGCCGATTTAGCTAAATTTATTTATTTTTTGATTGAAACAAGAAACACCAATTTTGGAATCTATCATTTCGCGCCTTTAGGTAATACTTCTTGGTATGGTTTTGCAACATTTATAGCCCAATATTTTAACAAAGAATCTTTTATTGAAAAGACTGAGCATTTTCAAACATTAGCAAAACGACCTGAATATAGCGTTTTGAACAACAATAAGGTTTTAAAGCTTGGTTATAATCTTAATTCCTGGCAAAAAGGCATAGATTATTATTTAGAATAAGGTTCTGCAATGTGAAGGTGTTTACAGGTAAACACCATCTAAAACATCAATAAAGTCATAAAAACATATATTTGTTAATTAATAATTTCAGTAAGAATATGAATCAAAAAATAGCACTTATTACAGGAATAACAGGACAAGATGGCGCTTATTTAAGTGAATTTTTGTTAAAGAAAGGATATCTTGTTCATGGTATTAAAAGAAGATCTTCTCTTTTTAATACAGACAGAATAGATCATTTATACCAAGACCCACATATTGAGAATCAGAATTTCTTTCTGCATTATGGCGATTTAACAGATAGTACCAATCTAACCAGAATCATTCAAGAAGTACAACCAGATGAGATTTATAACCTCGCTGCTATGAGCCATGTGCAAGTATCTTTTGAAATGCCTGAATATACAGCAAACTGCGATGCTTTAGGAACCTTACGCATATTAGAAGCCATTCGACTTTTAGGTATGGAGAAAAAAACGCGCATTTATCAAGCTTCAACCTCAGAACTCTATGGTAAAGTGCAAGAAATTCCACAAACCGAAACAACGCCATTTTATCCTAGAAGTCCATACGCCGTTGCTAAAATGTACGCTTATTGGATTACAGTTAATTACAGAGAAGCATACGGTATTTATGCTTGCAATGGTATTCTATTTAATCACGAATCACCAATAAGAGGAGAAACATTTGTTACCAGAAAAATTACGAGAGCAACATCAAAAATAGCTTTAGGCCTACAAGACAAATTATATCTAGGAAATTTAGATGCCAAACGCGACTGGGGTCACGCAAAAGACTATGTAAGAATGATGTGGATGATTTTACAGGCAGATCAACCAGAAGATTGGGTTATTGCCACAGGAACAACAACTTCAGTAAGAGATTTTGTGAAAATGAGTTTTGCCCACATCGGTGTTGAGTTGACTTTTGAAGGTAAAGACGAAAACGAAAAGGGTTATGTCAAATCTTGCAGCAATCCTTTATATCAATTAGAGTTAGGAAAAGAAGTTGTAGCGGTAGACCCGAAGTATTACAGACCAACCGAAGTTGACTTACTTATAGGCGACGCTACAAAGGCTAAGGAAAAATTAGGATGGATTCCAAAGTACGATCTTGACGACTTGGTTAAAGATATGATGACAAGCGATTTAAAACTTATGAAAAAGCAGCAATATTTAAAAGAAGGCGGTTACCGGATTAAAAATTATTTTGAATAAGGTATAATTAATGAACAAAAATTCTAAAATTTATATTGCAGGGCATCGTGGCTTGGTTGGAAGCGCGATACTAAACAATTTAGGTCTAAAGGGCTACAAGAATATTGTGTGTAAAACTCACAACGAGTTAGATCTTACTAATCAAAATAATGTTAAAGATTTTTTTCAATATGAGAAGCCGGATTATGTGTTTTTGGCAGCCGCAAAAGTTGGTGGAATAATAGCAAACAATACCTACCGCGCAGATTTTATTTACCAAAACTTGATGATTCAAAACAATGTAATTCATCAAAGCTATCTTAATGGAGTGAAAAAATTATTGTTTTTAGGGAGTACTTGTATATATCCCCAAAACGCTCCTCAACCCATGAAGGAAGAATATTTATTAACAAACACCTTAGAGTATACCAACGAACCCTACGCCATAGCAAAAATTGCAGGGATAAAAATGTGCGAAAGTTATAATTTACAATACGGCACAAACTTTATTTCTGTAATGCCAACTAACTTGTATGGCCCTAATGATAATTTTGATCTTGAAAAATCTCATGTATTACCCGCATTGATTAGAAAAATTCACCTTGCGAAAATGTTGAATGAGAACAATCAAGAAGAGGTTTTAAAAGACTTAAAGTTAAATAATATCACAGAGGCCATAGAATACCTAGGTAATTTTGGCGTAACTAATAACAGTGTTGAAGTCTGGGGAAGCGGTAAGCCAAGAAGAGAATTTTTGTGGTCAGAAGACATGGCCGATGCTTGTGTGTTTTTAATGGAGAACAGAGATTTTAATGATACCTTTGACGCTGGTCAAAAGGAAATTCGAAACACCCATATAAATATTGGTACCGGGGTAGATATATCGATTAAAGAATTGGCTGAAACTATTAAGAAAATAATTGGGTTTAATGGAAATCTGATTTTTAATACGGAAAAGCCGGATGGGACGATGCAAAAATTAACCGATGTAACTAAATTAAACGCACTAGGTTGGAAACACAAGCTGTCGTTAGAAGAAGGAATCCGAAAAATATACCATTGGTATGTCAATAAACAATAACCTTAAAATTGCGGTACAAGCAGCAATTTATGCAGGAAAACAAATCATGGAAGTCTACAATCAACCATTTGAGGTTGAAATGAAAACAGACAACTCGCCACTTACAATTGCAGATAAGCGCGCAAATGAAGTCATAAATCAGTATTTAGAGCTAACCCATACCCCAATTATTTCAGAAGAAAATAAACAAGTATCATATCAAGTTAGAAGACATTGGGAGACATGTTGGATGGTAGACCCGCTAGATGGCACAAAAGAATTTATTAAAAAAAACGGAGAATTTACAGTTAATATTGCACTTATAGAGCAAGGTCAACCAACTTTGGGAGTAATATATGTTCCGGCTACCAATACACTATATTTTGCAGATGTGAATAGCAATAAGGCATATAAACACATTGTTGACATACAAGAACACAGTTTTGAAGAGATTTTTACCAAATCGAAACCAATTACAGTTAAAAAAGCAAATCATGTTATTACAAGGGTAGTAGGTAGTAGGTCCCATATGAATCAAGACACCTTTAGTTTTATAAAATCTTTAAAAGATAAAGGGCATCAAATAGATATAGTTTCTAAAGGCAGTTCACTAAAATTTTGTTTAATAGCCGAAGGACAAGCAGATATTTACCCGAGATTTGCACCCACCATGGAATGGGATACCGCCGCCGGTCAGGCTATTTGTAATGCTGTCGGAATTGAGGTTATTGACCAATCAACCGGTAAATCTCTGAAGTACAATAAAGAAAATTTGCTTAATAATCACTTTGTAGTTTCAATATAACCTTGGATAGATCAAAGAAAAGACATTTATTAAAAACGGTAAGCTGGCGTATTGTCGGAACCCTAGATACCATCATTTTATCATGGATCATATCCGGCAATCCGCTAACAGGCTTTAAAATAGGAATTGCAGAAGTTATTACAAAAATGGTACTTTATTATTTCCATGAACGCGCATGGTTCAAAATTAATTTAGCCAAAAATGGTCAAATGCTTGAGAGCAGAAAGCGACATATAGCTAAAACATTCACATGGAGACTTATTGGCACTATGGATACTATGTTGCTGGCCTGGATAATTTCTGGTAATCCCATGATTGGATTAAAAATCGGATTTGCCGAGGTCATAACAAAAATGTTATTGTATTATTTACATGAAAGAGCATGGTATAGGGTTAATTATGGAGTTGAAAATTTAAGAAAATCAAATACATGAGCAATCTAAAAAAGCACACATACCAAATTTCGGTTGACGACAGAAACAAATTAAATGGACATCAGTCGTTTTTAATTTGGTTTACAGGGCTTTCAGGTTCAGGTAAATCGACCATAGCAAACGCTTTAGAAAAAGCGCTATTTGATAAAGGTATTAGAACCTATACTTTAGATGGGGATAATTTAAGATATGGCCTTAATAAAGATCTTGGATTTTCCCCTACCGATAGATCAGAAAATATCAGACGAATAGCAGAAACATCAAAATTAATGATTGATGCTGGGATAGTGGTTTTAGCAGCATTTGTTTCCCCTTACATTAAAGACAGAGATAATATTAAACATATTGTTAAAGATGTTAACTTTGTAGAAGTATATGTTAATACGAGTATCGAAGAATGCGAACGCAGGGATGTTAAAGGACTTTACAAAAAGGCAAGAAGCGGTGAAATTAAAAACATGACAGGTATTTCTGCACCTTATGAAGCACCGGTTAATCCTGATATTGAAATTAGAACAGAAAAGATGAATGTAGAAACTGCTGTTTCTGAAATTTTGAAATTTATAAATTCAAAGCTTAAAAAATGAGTAAATATTATCTCAATTATCTGGATGAACTGGAAAGCGAAGCAATCTTTGTACTCAGAGAAGTATGGGCACAGTTTCAGAACCCTGTCATACTCTTTTCAGGAGGTAAAGATTCTATTGTTGTAACACATTTGGCAAAAAAAGCTTTTCACCCTTGTAAAATACCTTTTGCTTTGTTGCATGTTGATACGGGGCACAATTTCCCTGAAACCATTCAATTTAGAAACGAGCTTATTGAGCAATTGGGAGCAAAGTTGATAGTGGGTTCAGTTCAGGAATCCATCAATCAAGGTCGAGTAGCTGAAGAAAAAGGCAAAAATGCTACTCGAAATGCTTTGCAAACCACAACATTATTAGACGCTATTGAGACACACAAAATAGACTGCGCCATTGGAGGCGGCAGAAGAGATGAAGAAAAAGCCCGGGCTAAAGAGCGTTTTTTCTCTCATAGAGACGATTTTGGACAGTGGGATCCTAAGAATCAACGCCCGGAACTTTGGAATTTATTTAACGGAAAACATTTTGAAGGAGAGCATTTTAGAGCGTTCCCAATAAGTAACTGGACAGAAATGGATGTTTGGAATTATATTCTAAGAGAAAACATAAAAATACCATCCTTATACTTTGCTCACCAAAGACAAGTGATTTGGAAAAACGAATCTTGGATTCCTTATTCTGAATTCCTTAAACTAGACGAAACCGATACAATAGTGACAAAAAATATTCGTTTTAGAACCCTAGGCGATATCACTATAACCGGCGGTATTGAATCTGAAGCCGATACTCTAGAAAAAATTGTTCAGGAAGTAGCTGCTATGCGACAAACCGAGAGAGGTAATAGAAGTGACGATAAACGCTCTGAGACTGCCATGGAGGATAGAAAGAGACAAGGATATTTTTAATTAAGAAGGAAACATGTTAGATAATAATCAATTATTACGATTTACTACTGCAGGCAGTGTAGACGATGGTAAAAGCACACTGATAGGACGTTTGTTATATGATTCAAAATCAATTTTTGAAGATCAGTTGGAAGCCATCGAAAATACTAGTAGAAAAAAGGGGCATGAAGGCGTAGATTTAGCACTTTTTACCGACGGCTTAAGAGACGAACGCGAACAAGGCATTACTATAGATGTGGCTTATAGGTATTTTACCACACCTAAGCGAAAGTTCATTATCGCCGACACACCCGGACATATTCAGTACACAAGAAATATGGTAACAGGAGCCTCAACAGCCAATGCTGCTATTATATTGGTTGATGCGCGTCATGGTGTAATTGAGCAAACCAGAAGACACGCATTTATTGCTTCTTTACTTCAAATACCACATGTAATAGTGTGTATTAATAAAATGGATTTAGTAGATTTTAGCGAAGAAACTTACAATAAGGTAATTAATCAGTTTGAGGAATTTTCTTCAAAAATGATGGTTAAAGATGTTCGATTCATTCCAATTTCTGCCCTTCTTGGAGACAATGTTGTTAATCGTTCAGAACATATGGATTGGTACCAAGGAGCGCCACTGCTGCACACTTTAGAGACGATGCACATTAGTAGCGATATTAACAAAGTAGACGCGCGATTTCCTGTTCAAACAGTTTTAAGACCGCAACATGGCGATTATATTGATTATAGAGGTTATGCAGGAAGAGTGGCTAGCGGTGTTTTTAGGCCTGGAGATGAAATAACAGTTTTACCCTCAGGTTTTACCAGCAGGATAAAAAATATTGATACCTTTGGCGGCTCTCTCGAGGAAGCATATGCACCTATGTCGGTTTCAATAACTTTAGAAGATGACATAGATATAAGTCGAGGCGATATGATTGTTAGAAGTAACAACAAACCTCAAGCGAGTCAAGATATAGATGTTATGCTGTGTTGGTTGCAGAATGAACCCGCCAAGCCTCGAGCTAAATATACAGTCAAGCATACCACAAACGACCAAAAGGCCATGATCAAAGAGATTATTTATAAAATTAACATCAATAATTTAGAACGAATTACAGAAGATAAAGAGCTAAAAATGAACGATATTTCAAAAGTAAAAATTAGAACTACCAAACCGTTAATGATAGATTCCTATCGAGACAATCGTACTACAGGTAGTTTGATTTTAATAGACGACGCCACTAATGAAACTGTTGCGGCTGGGATGATTTTTTAATAAATAAATATCAGAGTTAATTTAAATATAAAATGGATTTCACAAACAAATCTTTACTGATTACAGGCGGAACAGGTTCCTTAGGAAAGGCACTGACTTATTACATACTAAGTAATCACAGTAACATTAAAAAACTTATCATCTATTCAAGAGATGAACAAAAACAATTTCAAATGGCTCAGGATTATCCAATGTCAATTTATCCACAAATTCGGTTTTTTATTGGAGATGTAAGGGATTACGACAGGTTAAGAAGAGCAATGGAGCAAGTAGATTATGTTATTCATGCAGCGGCCATGAAACATGTTCCAATAGCAGAATATAACCCCGATGAATGTATCAAGACAAATATTGGTGGGGCAGAAAATGTAATCAAGGCTTGTTTGAGTACAAATGTGACTAGAGTTGTTGCCTTATCAACTGATAAAGCCTGTGCTCCAATCAACTTATATGGAGCTACAAAATTGACTTCAGATAAACTGTTTATTGCAGCTAATAATATAAAGGGTTCAAGAGATTTGAGATTTTCTGTGGTTAGATATGGTAATGTTATGGGAAGTAATGGTTCTGTAATACCATTTTTTATAAAGAAAAAAGAGGAAGGTATTTTACCAATTACCGACCCCAATATGACACGGTTTAACATTTCACTTCAAGGCGGAGTTGATATGGTAATGCACGCTCTCGAGCATGCATGGGGAGGCGAGCTATTTGTTCCTAAAATACCATCATATCGTATTACGGATGTAGCTGAAGCTATTGGTCCGGAGTGTGAAAAACCAATCGTAGGCATAAGACCTGGAGAAAAAATTCATGAAGAAATGATCACTGCCTCAGATTCTTTTTTTACT
>CAZGDG010000072.1:0-13145 GCA_964524415.1 uncultured Flavobacteriaceae bacterium | reverse complement strand
ACAAAAACATATGATAAGGATTACTTTGAAACCTATAACAAGGATTATGGCTTCAGCTTTTCCTTTTACGAGACGACCCTTAATAGTGATACCGCCAACCTTACCAAGGGTTATGACATCGTGTGTGTTTTTGTAAATGATATTGTAGATGATACCACCATTAAAATATTGGCAAAGAATGGCATAAAGTTAATTTCGCTGCGGTGTGCTGGCTTCAATAATGTTAATGTTGAAGCAGCTAAGGCACATTCCATTAAAATTGTAAGAGTACCTGCTTACTCTCCAGAAGCCGTGGCCGAGCACGCCATGGCTCTTATACTTACCTTGAACAGGAAGACTCACAAGGCCTATAATAGAGTTAGGGAAGGAAATTTTTCTCTTAAAAATTTAATTGGTTTCAACTTACACAATAAAACCGTTGGTGTTATTGGTACTGGACAAATCGGTGCCACGTTTTGCAACATTATTAAAAGTTTTGGCTGTAATGTTATAGCTTTTGATATCAAGGAAAATGAAAGTCTCAAAAAATCAGGTGTTAGCTATACGAGTTTAGATGACCTTTTTAAAAAGTCGGACATAATCTCCTTACATTGCCCGCTTAATGAGCACACGAAGCACATCATTGATAAATCCTCCTTGGAATTAATGAAAAAAGGTGTCATGATTATTAATACTAGTAGAGGCGCATTGATTAATACGGCTGATGTGATTGAGAGCTTAATTAATAAAAAGATAGGCTATTTAGGCATCGATGTTTACGAGCAGGAAGAAAATCTGTTTTTTGAAGATCTTTCAGAGAGTATCATTCAAGATGAATTGATATTAAGGTTAATGAGTTTTCCTAATGTTTTAATCACTTCCCATCAAGCCTTTTTTACCAAAGAAGCTATGATAGAAATTACTACAACCACCTTACAAAATATTAATACCTTTATAAGTGGTGAGACCTTGATTAACGAGGTTACCTAATTTGGACAGGCAATGCAATTAAAATAAGTTTACTTATACATTTATTCACAAATATTACCTTTGCCCTACAACTAACTAGGTATTGAAATCCCAAAGATTATATTTTATTGATGCGGTTAGGGCATTTGCAATCTTAATGATGCTTCAAGGGCACTTTATAGACTCTTTATTGGACCCAGTATATAGGGCTTCAAATAATGTTTTTTATTCTACTTGGGAGTATTTTAGAGGAATTACAGCACCTACATTTTTTACCATTTCGGGACTTATTTTTTCGTACCTATTGATTAAGTCAAAGCATAAAGGGCAAACTAATCTAAGAATACGGAAAGGTTTTGTTAGAGGATTAATGCTCATAGGTATTGGCTATGCTTTAAGGATTCCGATTTTTGAGTGGTTTCTAGGCGAATTCAGGACTTATTTCATGGTTGTCGATGTACTTCAATGTATAGGTCTGTCGCTAATTCTGGTTATTTTAATTTATGCGTTAACTTTTAGAAAGACCCTCATTTTTTCTATTATAATGTTAATGCTAGGCCTAATTATCTTTACAACAGAGCCGCTATACAGAACCTTGGAATTGAATCGTATTCCAATCTTTTTCTCAAACTACCTAAGTAAGGCTAACGGATCTATTTTTACTATAATACCCTGGTTTGGTTATGTCTGTTTCGGTGCCTTTATAGCTACGATTTTTTACCGTTATTTAGAACGGCATCGCTTTAAATTTTTTACAGTGGTATCCTTTACCGTGGTTGGTTTAATGTTAATTCAATTTTCATCCCATGCCTTTATGTGGCTTTACAAACAAACCGCAATGACACTTTTCTATGAGGTTGCATATTTTAATTATTTGTACACCAGACTTGGAAACGTTCTTGTTTTGTTTGCCATCTTTTACGCGTTTGAATCACTCGTTAAACAGCCACTGATTCTTAAGATTGGACAAAAAACACTTTCAATCTATGTGATTCATTTTATTATCATTTATGGCAGTTTTACAGGTTATGGCCTCTATCAAATCATAGGAAAGACATTACAGCCAAGCCAAGCTATTATTGGTGCCCTTGTATTTTTAACAGCCGTTTGTTTTATATCGTTTTACTATGTTAAAACAAACGCCTTTGTCTACCTTCATTTAAGAAAACTCATAGATAAACTGCGATCTTAATAGCTCTGGTGCCACTTAAAATGGTCTTCAATTATACGATCTTTTTCGGATGTAATAAAGTCCAAATATGCCGCTGCTGTTGGTGAAAGCTTTTTATTTTTTAGCCAAACTAAGTTCCAATTGGTTACCAATGGTAAACCCTTGAAGGGTATAATTTTAAGATCGCCATTTCGTAATTCGTTCTTTAACCCTATAAGTGGCATAATAGACACGCCCAAACCTGCAATTACGGCTTGTTTTAGCGCTTCGTTGGATGTCAGTTCCATTTTTTTACGAGTAGGTAAATCCTTGCTTGCAATAAATGCTTCCATAGCATCACGCGTAGCAGACCCTTTTTCACGGTACAATAATGGATGATGTTCAAAAATCTTCTTCTTACCTGAAGCAATATTACTATCTATAGCGGCACCACCAATAAGAAATAACTTGTTCTCCATAAGTTCTACCCTATTGAGTTTTAGTTGATCTGGCACCACAGAAACCAATGAGAAATCAACCTTATTGTCAGATAGACTTTTTATCACGGTATCTTTATTGGTCACATCCATGACTAAATCTACGCCCTTATTTTTTTTAGTAAAATCAGATAAAAAATAAGGCATTACATACTTACCCGTAGAGACTACGGAAATCTTTAAGCGTCCCGCTACCTCTCCTTTGAACGCAAGGGATTTATAGTTTATCATTTCTACTTCGTAAAGAATTTTCTCGGCTGCTTCGGCAATTTCCTTTCCAAATTCGGTGACGTATAATTGCCGGCCAATTATTTCTGTTAGAGGAATAGAAAATTGATCCTGAAACTTTTTAAGCTGAATGGAAACCGCAGGCTGACTTAAGAATAAAGCTTCAGATGCTTTTGTAATACTTTTTAATTCGGTTATCTTTAGAAAAATTTGAAGTTGATGCAAGGTATAGTTCATAATTAATCTTTATGGGTTTTATTAATCTTATTAATAAAAATAAATAAAAAATTTATTACATTTCAGTGCCATTTAATTAAAAGAAATGGATTTACATTTACTCGTTGACAATCTTACCAATCCTGCCTTGTTGTTCTTTTTCTTGGGCATCATTGCTGTACAATTAAAAAGTGATTTAGAAATACCTTCTAATTCGTCTAAGTTCATTTCACTTTACTTATTGTTATCCATTGGCTTTAAAGGTGGCCAGGAGTTGTCGCATAGTGATTTAAACATGGAAATCCTATACTCACTACTTTTTGGCATATTGCTAGCGTTGTTGGTGCCTTTTTACACCTACTTTATTTTAAGACGAAAATTTACCGTGGCCAACTCTGGCGCTATAGCCGCATCCTACGGTTCAGTGAGTGCCGTCACTTTTGTTACAGCCATTTCCTTTTTAGAGATTGAACAAATTGGTTTTGGCGGACACATGGTGGCCGTAATGGCTTTAATGGAAGCGCCTTCTATTATAATTGGTGTCCTACTCATTTCAATTTTTGATAAGGACAACCCAGAGAAAATAAACTTGGGCAAAGTAGTGAGGCACGCCCTTACGAATGGAAGCGTCCTGCTTATCCTAGGTAGTCTTGTCGTTGGATTTTTAGCTAGTGATGCCCAAGCTGAAGGGATAAAACCATTTACAACCGATATTTTTAAAGGCTTCTTAGCCGTTTTTCTATTAGATATGGGAATTACCAGCGGCAAAAAACTGTCATCGTTTCTTAAAAATGGTTGGTTCGCATTAATTTTTGCGATTATTATTCCGATTATCAATGGAATAACCGTTGCGGTTATTAGCGGAAGCTTTACGGATAGCACAGGCAATAGACTGTTATTCGCTATTTTGGCAGCGAGTGCCTCTTACATTGCCGTCCCAGCCGCGATGCGTTTGGCTGCACCTAAGGCTAATCCCAGTTTATATTTGCCCATGGCCTTGGCCATTACCTTTCCATTTAATATTACCCTAGGAATGCCCTTGTACCTAGGGATTATTCAAGGGTTTTAATTTATTTACGGTTTGATTTTATTAATTTTAAAAGACTTAACGCTAGCGATATTGTGAAACCCTTAATTCAGAAATTTTACGAAGCCTTCAACGCCTTAAATGCAGATGAAATGGTGTCTTGCTATCATCCTGAGGTTACATTTGAAGACCCAGCTTTTGGAGTACTAAAAGGTGACAACGCAAAGCAAATGTGGCACATGCTTTGCGAATCGCAAAAAGGAAAAAATTTTAAGGTATCGCACTCCAACATAAAGGTCGATAGCACTACAGCTTCTGCCAACTGGGAGGCCTTTTATGTTTTTAGCAAAACACAGCGCAAGGTACACAACAAGATTTCTGCTAACTTTAAATTTAAAGACGGACTGATAATTGAGCATAAAGACGATTTTAGCCTGCACAATTGGGCCAAACAGGCTTTAGGCTTCAAAGGGTGGCTTTTGGGTGGTACCAAATTTTTTAAGCGCAAGCTTCAACAGCAGACCCATAAAACGCTTCAAAATTATATTCAAAATAAAAAGCGACTGCAGTAAACAAATCGCTTTTTCGAGAACAATGTTTCTTTTTAGGGACTTTTTATAAGTTTACTTTATGTTTCATTGCATTTCAATTAATGCAAATGATGTGCCAAAAAGAAACTTAGCTATAGGCTTTTATCTTACCTTCAACTCCATTAAAAAATCCTCGAATGATTTTGAAATCGGATTCCATATCCTCGGTAGGATAAAAAGGTTCTGACACTTTATTTTGTTTATTTCCAAAATCTAATGTGAACATGATTATAGGAACCTGGGCAGCTTTAGCAATAAAGTAAAAGCCCGTTCGCCATTGTTCTACTTTTTTGCGGGTTCCTTCTGGAGCGAGAGTCAATCTAAACTCGTCTTCCTTTTCAAAAAGTTTGGCGATTTGTTCAACTTTATTCTCACGGGTTGTACGATTGACAGGCCTACCTCCTATTGCCCTGAAATACCAACCAAATGGAGGTCTAAACAATTCCTCCTTACCTATAAAATTTGTTTTAACACCAGTTATTTTGCGTAATAGCAGACCTATATAAAAATCATGCCAGCTCGTATGTGGTGCTGCTATAATAACAGCCTTTTTGATGGTATCCTTGGAGAAATTTGTGTTACCCACAATTTTCCAGCCCAACAGCTTAAAGTAAATTAACTTGGCGAGCCAACGCATCCTACATTTTTTTATATAACTCCAAAAGTCTTGCTCTTGTTATTTCCTTTTGCCAATTTTGACCAATAGCATTCTCCCATAGTGGCTCTAAGCTCAGGGCAACGTCTATCATCTTATCGAACTCATTCTGGGACAATTCTGCACAAATTCCTTGTGGTAGTGTGATTCCGTGCTTTTCCTTCATCTTTTTAAAAAGTGCTACACCTTCAGGGTAATAATCCTCTAAATGATCAAATACAATGCAGTTGCCTATACCGTGTTTTACTCCTAATAAAAAACCAAGTCCATAACTCATAGCATGGGCAACGCCCACTTGAGAATACGCAATACTCATGCCCCCATGCCAAGAGGCCATCATCAATTTATCTTGAGCTTCTTCTCGAGTAAGTGAATCTTCTATAAATACTTCCTTGCAAAGGGAAAGGGCCTTTTCACCATAACTTTGGCTAAATGCATTAAGATAGGTGCCGTTTAGTGATTCCACACAATGCACATAACAATCCATACCTGTGTAAAACCATTGATCTTTGGGTACGTCTTTAGTAAGTTCTGGATCTAGGATAACTTGGTCAAATGGTGTATAATCACTGTTTATTCCCAGTTTTCTTTCAGGCCCTGTTAAGATTGTGGTCCTAGATACCTCAGCGCCAGTACCTGAAATGGTTGGAATGCCAACGTGATAGATACCTGGATGCTTTATCTTGTCCCAACCTTGATAATCTTTAGATTCACCTTTATTGGTAAGCATTAAAGAGACCGCTTTGGAAATATCCATAACCGTACCGCCACCAATACCTATGATTCCCGAAGGTAATTCGCTATATTCTAATATAATATCCTCAACATACTTATCTATTTGAGATGTTTTGGGCTCTTCTTTGGTTGAGACATAAATAATTTTATCTAAATAAGATAAACGAATCCTTGATGTCAACCAGTGATTGCCCTTAAAAACATCATCAACATAATAAATAAATGGCGCCTTTCTTCCCTTTCGATTTGGCGAAAGTATGTCTTCTAATTGATTAAAACTACCTCGCCCAAAAACCACTTTGGACACCATTGGATGGTTTTTATATATCATGTATTCAATTTCTTTGTCAAAAATAAAACTTAGTTACCGTTCTGCTTGGCGAAAAGGTTTAAAATTTCCGTTAAACTTCGCACTGTTTTATAATCAAAACCATTGGTTTCTTCCTCACTAACGTGTTCATGTTGCCAAGTAGTATGAAATGGCACATGAATGGCCTTTGCACCAATATTGACCAAAGGCAGTATGTCCGACTTTAAACTATTTCCTACCATTAAAAACTCTTGAGGTTTAATGTCTAGA
Source organism: uncultured Flavobacteriaceae bacterium (assembly GCA_964524415.1). Lineage (GTDB taxonomy): Bacteria > Bacteroidota > Bacteroidia > Flavobacteriales > Flavobacteriaceae > Winogradskyella. Next base: position 6,519 of record CAZGDG010000072.1, on the reverse strand, counting down.
TGATTTAAAAGTTTAAGATAATTACTTTCCTGCTTTTCACTCAAAACCTCAATGTGATGAAAATAAGTAATTAAACCAGATTTTTCTAATTTTCGTTCTTGATCGAGCAAATCACCTTTTGTTGCCAATATTAACCTATAATCCTTAGACAAAACCCTTAACACCTCTTCTACACCATCCAATAACTCAATGGGTTTGTTAATCATGTCCTTACCTATGCTTATAATTTCTCCAATGATTTTATTGGAGACAGTACCATTGGATAATTCCAATGCCAATTCTATCATGGACAGAATGAATCCCTTAACACCATAGCCATAAGTTGGTAAATTCTCAATTTCAATTTTAAACAGCTCTTGGTCTATTTTATTGGGAGTTTCATAATGTGAAAGTAGTTGCCCCACCTTTTCTTCTGCCTCCCGAAAATAGGTTTCATTGACCCATAAGGTATCATCTGCATCAAAACCAATAACCTTTATGTCTTTGTAACTTGAAATCATTGTTGTGATAAACTTATAGATCTATTTCCATAAACGCTTGGCCTTTTCCAAATCTTCGGGCGTATCTATCTCTACACCTTGAACGGCCGTTTCAACCATTTTTATCTTTTTACCATACTCTAAAAACCGAATACATTCAATTTTCTCGGTAGCCTCTATTGGTCGCATGGGTAGAATCGTAAAATCTAAAAGAGCTTGCTTACGGAAGGCATAAACACCTTTGTGCTTAAAATATCTTATGGACGTGTTCTTATCTCTAGGATAAGGAATTGGACTTCTGGAAAAATATAGAGCAAATTCTGATTTATCCGTTATCACCTTAACCGTGTTTGGGTTATTTATCTCATCCCAATCTGTAATTTCAACCATTAAGGATGCTAAGTCTATATCCTTAGTATGGTCATTTTTAAAAACGTCCAATAATTTAGACAAGGATTCTTTTTCTGTAAAAGGCTCATCACCCTGAACATTAACCACCACATCACAGTCCACTTCCTTAACCGCCTCAGCGATACGGTCACTGCCAGACTCGTGCTCCTTCTTACTCATTATTGCCTTGCCTCCATTTTGTGTTATTTCGTCAAAAATAATTTGACTGTCTGTGACAACATAGACATCACTGAACAATCCCGTTGCCACGGTGGCCTCGTAGGTGCGCAAAATCACTGACTTTCCTGCCAAATTCTGCATCAATTTACCTGGAAAACGTGTAGCTGCATAGCGAGCCGGAATCATTGAGATAACTTTCATAGAAAAATTTATTCTGTGTTAAAATTACAGCATTATCAATCAGTTCTTATAGTTTTTTTCAATTTTTTGATTGTACCTGTTTAAAGTCAGTCATTTGCACTTTCTTCAAAAAAATCATCTTTAAAGCCAATGAGATAGAGTTTTCCCTTGGCTCTAGTCACAGCTGTATACAACCATCTTACATATTCCTTATCTATTCCATTTGGCGCATAGGGCTGTTCTACAAAAATAGTATTCCACTGACCACCCTGTGATTTATGACAGGTTATGGCATAGGAGAACTTGACTTGTAGCGCATTAAAATATTTATTTTTTTTCACCCCTAAAAATCGCTTATAATTAGACGTTTCATTGGCGTAATCTTTTACTACTTCATTGTACAAGCGGTTTGATTCGTCATAACTTAATGAAGCTGATTCAACACTCAATGTATCTAACATCAAAACCGTTTCAAAAGGTCGCATTCTAGGATAGTCTACCATTCTTACTTTGACCTCTGCGAACCTAAATCCATAAAGTTCTTTTAGGTTATAGATTTCTAAAACCTCAATAATATCGCCATTGGCTATAAATCCTGCTTCAGTGGTGGGTTTAATCCAAAAATAGTTGTTCTTTACAACCATTAAGTAATCTCCAGTAGAAAGCTCACTGTCCTTAAACAATATGCGCTCTCGTATTTGTTTATTATATAGGTTAGCTCTTTTATTACTTCTAACTATAATCGCGGTCTCCTCATAGCCCAAATCGCTGTATGCTTCATTTATAGCGTCCATAATCTCATAACCATCTATGAGTCTAACGATATCACTGAAACCACTCACGTTAAACTTAAAACTCTCGTAAAGTCCTGTTTCTAGCGTAGAACGTAACTGGGTCGCATTTTCTAAAATTCCAGAATCTTGATCTTGCCGCACTACTTCATCCAACTCTAAACCGGTTACTGTTTTGTTATAGTTTAACTCCAACCTATTTGCATCCAGAGCAGGACTTAATTCAGACTTTACTGGTGGCAATTGAGCCACATCACCAATAAGAAGCAGCTTGCACTGATGGCCAGAATACACGTATTGCATTAAATCATCCAGCAAGGAGCCATTCTCAAAGAGTTTAGAATCTGAAGGCGTATCCGGAATCATCGACGCCTCATCTACAATGAAGATAGTATTACGATGCTTATTGGGTTGCATCACAAAACGTATACCTCCAGATTTTTGCTTTTTAGGGAAATAGATTTTCTTATGAATGGTAAAGGCTTCCTTTTTAGAATAACTGGAAATGACCTTAGCAGCTCTACCTGTCGGAGCCATTAAAACTGCGCTTTTCTTAGCTTGCCACAAATTTGAAACCAGTGTACCTATAATGCTTGTCTTTCCCGTTCCAGCATACCCTTTTAGCATATATACCGAGCTCGAAGACTTGTCAAACACAAATTGAGAAATTTGCATTAAAACCTCATCTTGTTTAGATGTCGGTTCAAATGGAAACTTAGATTTTAGCAAGGTATAAAACGCCGAAGCATGGGCAATCATAAACACGTGGTTTAATTGGCAAGATAGCATTAATCTTTGGTTTATAAAGGCTTCGCTAAAGTGCTATTTTAATTTGTGCGATTTTTATTTAGATAGTTTTAACGAATAAAAAAAAATTGTAGATTTGCCGTAGACCTAATTAATAAACTAAGACTATGTTAGACGTTATTATAGCAATTGTAGTAATTATATTATTGACCATAGGTATAGTATGGTTAATTGACAGATTTGTCCCTAGAAAACTTAAACCTGTCATTAATCTTGTGCTTTGGGCATTAATTATCTATTTGGGCTATATAACATTTATGTCTGTATATAGGGAAATTCAATTCAACCAACTTAAAGTAAAACGCTATAAGGTAGTTATTGAGCGACTTATTGATGTTAGGGATTCGCAACTGGCTTACAAAGAAGTGAATGGTGAATATGCAGATAAGTTTGATAAGCTTATCAGATTCGTAGATACCGCCCAGGTACCTATTACACAACGAAGAGACACATTGGTTTTAGATGAAGAGCGCACCAGAGCTTTTGGTGGTGTTGAGACCTTTAAGACCATTACCCTTATAGATACTTTGAGCTACTATTCTGTCAAAGACTCTTTATTTAAAGGCAGTGATCGTTATAAAACTATGATGAATGTTGGTGTTGGCAAACCCGGCGCCACTTTTGACCTTCAAGCTGGAAAGATTGACGACATTCCAGTTTTCGAGGCTAGCGTAGATAAAGCAGTGGTTTTAGATGGTCAGGAACCTTATTTAATTGAAAAAGAGAAACAAGCCATTTCCATAGCTGGTGTAAAAGGCCCAACAATTAAGATTGGCTCTATGAATGAGGTAAGCACTAGCGGTAACTGGGGAAAAGACCTGTCTACAAAAGAATAAATTTTGGCCATACATAACATTAAAGAACTGTCCATTCAAATTAACCTGAATGGACTTTCTTTTTGCATTCTAAACAGAAGCCAAAATACTATTGAATATTTAAAGACTCTCGATTTTAAGGGCAAACTAAGCCCTTTTGATGTACTGAACCGACTTAAGACCGAGTTAATTCAAAACAGTACATTTTCCGATGATTTTGCTGAAATCCACGTCATTCACCAAAATGAATTGGCTACTTTGGTACCTGCTGATTTTTACGATGAAGCCTGCAAGGCAGATTATCTCAAGTTCAATTCAAAAATATTGAAAACAGACTTTATTACGCACGATGAGATACATATAAACAAAGCAGTCAATGTATATGTTCCTTACGTGAATATCAATAATTACATTTTTGAAACTTTTGGAGAATTTGTTTACAAGCATGCCTCAAGCGTCTTAATTGATAGTATTTTACAAAAGGAAAAACCTTCAGAACCCACAGCAGTTTATGTTAATGTTGGTTTACAGTCTATGGAATGTTTGGTCATAGAAAATCAGCAGCTACAGCTATACAATTATTTCGATTTTTACAGCAAGGAAGACTTTATTTACTATCTGCTGTTTGTATATGAACAGCTAGGTCTAAATGCAGAATCGACGCCTATTATTTTTAGTGGTTCAATTTCTAAAAATGATGATCTTTACAATATTGCCTACAAATATATTAGACACGTAAGCTTTATGCCTTCTGAGTTTGGCTTTAAATTTCATGATGATATAGAAACATCCAGCCTTCATAGGCACTTTTTAATTTTAAATTCGTTTTAGTGAGAATTATATCTGGCCAGTTAAAAGGAAGGCGTATTATGGCTCCCAAAAATTTACCGGTTAGGCCTACAACGGATCTGGCCAAGGAGTCGCTATTCAATATCTTAAACAACCATTACTATTTTGAAGACATCTCGGTTCTAGACCTTTTTAGCGGTACTGGCAACATTAGTTATGAATTTGCCTCGAGAGGCACTAATCGGGTAACTGCTGTAGATAACCACTTTAGATGTACAAAATTTATAGAACAAACCTCTCAAGCTTTAGAGCTGCCAATAACTGTAATTAAAAGTGATGTTTTTAAATTTCTTGAGAATAGCAAACAGAGTTATACGGTAATTTTCGCAGACCCTCCGTACGACTTCTCATTGGATTTGTTTTCAAAACTACCAGAATTGGTATTTCAAAATAGCTTGTTGGAAGAAAATGGCCTTTTAATCGTAGAACACTCCAAACACACAGACCTTAGTGATTTAAAGCATCATTTGTATACAAAAACATATGGAGGGAATGCCTTTAGTTTCTTCTCTAATGAATAAAAACCTCACCTAATAAAGGCGAGGTTTTTACTAATGAGTCCGTCTGTAAGCCGAATTCTGTACTCAAGTTGAGTCCTTATCATTTATCTGAGTTATACGTTACCGCATAACTTTAGCTGCCTACCCTCCAACTTTGAACGTGCAATTCTCAAACGTTGGTTTACATGGCATTGCACCACATAGAGTTTACCTGATTTCACTACAGCCTTACCTGTACATACTTTCTGTTGCACTTTTCCTCACCTCAAGGTGGGTGGCCGTTAGCCACTATGCCGCACTGCGGTGTTCGGACTTTCCTCCCTAATGCCGAAACAAGTTCAGCACAAGAGCGATAAGGCGACGGACTCTGATTCAAAATTAACATAATTGTTAATAACTCACGTTAATTTTAGAAGCTAAAAAATAACATTTACTTGCTTATTATTAAATTTGTAAGTCGTTGCAGTAATGATAACCTGTCATTGTCAAGTAAACATAAATAATATTGGAACATTTTGTAGTATCTGCCAGAAAATATAGACCACAATCGTTTAAAGACGTTGTAGGACAACAGGCCATTACCAATACCTTAACAAATGCCATTGAAAATAATCATTTGGCACAAGCACTGCTGTTTACAGGCCCAAGAGGCGTTGGAAAAACGACCTGCGCTAGGATTTTGGCCAAAATGATAAATAGTGATGAGAATACCAGTGCAGATGAGGATTTTTCATTCAATATTTTTGAACTTGATGCCGCTTCTAACAACTCGGTTGACGATATAAGAAATTTAACCGATCAGGTCAGGATTCCACCGCAAGTAGGCAGGTACAAAGTTTACATCATAGATGAGGTGCACATGCTTTCGGCATCTGCCTTTAATGCCTTTTTAAAAACGCTTGAAGAACCGCCAAAACACTGTATTTTCATTTTAGCTACAACGGAGAAACACAAAATTATTCCTACAATTTTGTCGCGATGTCAAATATTTGATTTTAAGCGCATTACTGTTACCGACGCAAAAGAATACTTAAAGTACATCGCAGAAGAACAAGGCATAAAAGCAGAGGACGATGCGCTCCATATTATAGCCCAAAAAGCTGATGGTGCTATGCGAGACGCCTTATCTATTTTTGATCGGGTTGTGAGTTTTTCTGGAGCCAACTTAACACGTCAGGCAGTTGCAGAAAACTTAAACGTTCTCGATTATGAAACGTTCTTTAACAGCACCGAATTAATCCTAGATAACAAAATACCCGAGTTACTGGTGCAATTCAACGATATTCTGGCTAAGGGTTTCGATGGTCATCAATATATAGCTGGATTAGCTTCCCACTTCAGGGATTTACTCGTGTGTAAAAATGAGGCTACCTTAACACTATTGGAAATTGGTGAAGACACAAAACAGAAATATATCACACAAGCTCAAAAGGCTTCAGAGCAGTTTTTACTCAATTGTATTGAACTTGCCAATGACTGCGATTTAAAATACAAAAACAGCAGTAACCCAAGACTTTTAGTAGAACTG
>CAZGDG010000071.1:0-14105 GCA_964524415.1 uncultured Flavobacteriaceae bacterium | reverse complement strand
ACCAGGGACACAAGGATTTTCAGTCCTTTGCTCTACCAACTGAGCTAAGGCACCATGCTTTAATGTCAAAGCGGTTGCAAATATAAATTCATTTTTAGTATTAGCAAAACTTAATTCCTAAAAATTGATTTTATAAATTAGCCCTTAACTTCATAGTTATGAATCTCATTATAGATGTAGGAAACAGTCTTGTAAAGTTGGCTGTTTTTAAGGAAAACAGCTTGGTACTTCAGACCTCTTTTGCGGTTAACGAGCTGCTTAATGAATATAAAATTATAAGAAAGGCCTATCCACATCTTAAGGCTGGATTGGTCTCAGCTGTTGGGCGATTGCCAAAACCGCACTTAGCCAAAATAAATAAGGACATAAAACTTCATGAGCTCAGTTATAAGTCTAAACTTCCCTTTGTGAATCTTTATGAAACACCAAAAACATTGGGAGTTGATAGAATGGGTCTTGTGAGTGCTGCCATAAAGCACTATCCCAAGAAAAATGTCCTTGTTATCGATGCAGGGACATGTATTACGTACGATTTTATAAATGATAAGGGCGAGTACTTGGGAGGTGCTATTGCGCCTGGTTTAAGGTTACGCTATACAGCATTGAATAATTTTACCCAAAATTTACCGTTATTAGAGACAATGCAGCCCAAAACCATAATTGGGAAAACCACAGAATCTTCCATTCATTCAGGAGTGGTTTTTGGCGCGGTTAAGGAGATAGACGGTGTCATTGAGCATTATCGCACTAACTATCAAGATTTAACAGTTATTTTAACAGGAGGTGATACCGAATTTTTGTCAAACCAATTAAAAAATAGCATATTTGCGCATTCAAATTTTCTTCTTGAGGGTTTGAATTATATTCTTGATTACAATTCTCTATAATGATAAAACAGCTCCTAGTAGTTTGTATAACTTTGTGCAGTTTGGGTGCTGTAGCTCAACGCGGCACGGCAACACCCTATTCTTTTTACGGATTAGGCTCGCTTAATTTAAAGGGTACGGTTGAAAATCGTAGTATGGGTGGTATAGGCGTGTATTTAGATAGTATTCATATCAATCTTAGAAATCCTGCGGCCTATGTAGGTAAAAATGTTGAAGCTTATCCTTTCGATAATGAAAGTAGACCAGTAAAATTTTCAGTAGCAGGAACCTTTTCCAACACTACCTTGAAAAGCAATTCTGGAGAAGCAGAAACGGGCACTGCTATATTTGATTACCTCGCTTTTTCTATACCTGTTGGGAAATTAGGTTTTGGCTTTGGACTCTTACCCTTTACTACTGTAGGCTACCAGTTAGACGATATTAACGACAATGGCGACCTGGTAAATCGCTATAGTGGTAGTGGAGGTCTAAATAGAGTGTTTTTTGGTTTAGGTTATCAAATTACCGATAAATTAAGTGCTGGAGTAGACATTAATTACAATTTCGGAAATGTAGAAAACTCGGCTATTGAACTTGCTTATGCGCAAGATGGCGATTTAGTCCAGTTTCAAACGCGTGAGGATAGCCGCTCAGAACTAAGAGGATTGAATCTCAACTTTGGCTTGGCCTTTAAGACCATGTTAAATGAAAAGCTGGAATTGTCGCTCACCACAACCTATGCACCAGTGAGCAATTTAATTTCCGAAAATCAAAGAGCCTTAACCAACATAATTTATAATCAAGAATTAGATATTCAAACAGACGTAAGTGCTATCAACATAGACTTAGCTAGCCAAAATTTAGAAGAAACCGACTTAACCTTGCCCTCTAGACTTTCCTTTGGAGCAGGCATTGGAAACCCAATGCGCTGGTTTGTTGGAGCGGAGTATACACTACAAAATACTAGCGAATTCTCAAATCCTTTTTATGCCAATCAAGCCACAGCCTTTGAGAATGCTTCGCAAGTATCAGTTGGTGGGTTTTTTATACCAAATTACAGAGCCTTCTCAGGTTACTTTAAACGAGTGGTCTACAGGGCCGGGTTTAATTATTCAAACACAGGATTGGTTATAAAAGGAGAGCCTATAAACGAGTTTGGCATATCTTTTGGTCTAGGTTTACCAGTTGGAACGCGAGCGCTTTTTTCTAATGCTAATGTAGGCATAGAATATGGTCAACGTGGAACAACAAACCAAAATTTAATACAAGAGAATTTTTTAACATTGAATCTAAGTTTATCTTTGAATGCAAGATGGTTTAGACAAAGAAAGTATGACTAACAAATATATCTATACAATGAAAGCGAGAATTACTACAGTTTTTATGGCCTTATTATTAGGTTTCAATTTTGGTTTCGCGCAGCAGGATGAAGAATGTATGAATAATTTATCCATATTCAATAGCTATGTGAAGAGCAAAAAATATGATGAAGCTTATGAGCCTTGGATGGCCGTTAGAAAGAAATGTCCAAAATTTAACCGTGCCATATATGCCTATGGTGATGATATTCTAGAGCATAAAATTGAAACCTCTTCTGGTGCTGAAAAAGTAGCCTTCATTAAAGACTTAATGCTGCTTTATGATCAGTCTAGAGAACACTTCCCATCCAAGTACGCCCTTGGAGAAGTCTTAAGCGATAAGGCAGAATTGGCTTACACGTATAGCAAAGAGCTTAATATGACCAAGGAGCAGGTGTATAATATGTTTGATGAGGCTTTTACAAAAGACAAAGCAAACTTTACCAGCCCAAAAGGCTTGTATACCTATTTCTCTCTAATAGTAGACCTTTATGATGATGGAAAAAAGTCTGCTCAAGAAATGTTTGATAAGTACGACGATGTTATTGAAATCATTGAAGATATTACTGGAAAATACACAGTGCAACTCAATAAAATAGTTGAAAAGGAAGAAGCCGGACAAAAACTGAGTAAAAGAGATAGCCAAATAAAAAGAAGAAACGAGTCTGTTATAGATGCCTTTGAAACCAAGATTATACCAAGTATGGATAAAAAGCTTGGCGATAGGGCTAATTGTGAAGTTTTAGTGCCTTTGTACGAGAAGGATTTTGAAAAGAATAAGGAAAATACCGTCTGGTTGCAGCGCGCCATGAACAGAATGTTTGCCAAAGGATGTAAAGAGGAGCCTTTATTTTTAAGATTAGTAGAGCAGAAGAACAATATTCAGCCAACGGCAGATACCTCGTATTATTTATATCTACTAACGGGTGAACAAAAATATTTTGATCAAACGATAGAATTGGAAACTGATCCTCTTAAAAAGTCAAAATTATATAAAAAACTTGCAGAAGATCTTAAATCTAAAGGTAGCTACGGTACTGCACGTAGGTACTTCAACGAAGCACTTAAATTAAACCCGTCCGATGGTTCTCCTTATTTAAGCATAGCAGCCATGTACGCTAAAAGTGCCAATAATTGCGGAAGTGATAATTTCAGTAAGCGTGCGGTGTTCTGGTTGGCGGCGAGTACTGCCGAAAAAGCTGGTAGGGTAGATGGCAGGCTTAAGAAAACTGCTGCCCAAAATGCTGCAAGTTATAGGGCAAGTGCACCTACAAAAGCTGAAATTTTCCAAAAAGGGAATGCAGGGCAACCTTTAAATATAGGATGCTGGATAAACATTACCATTACAGTTCCTGAAATTTAATGGATCCTAGATTACCGTCATATCTTATTAACGCCATAGTCACAGTTTTTACTGTGACTATGTTGTTTTCATGCCAAAATAATTTTCAGGAAGTCCAAAAAGTAGGAGTACTACAAAATCAGCCCATTGGAGAGGCAGAAGGTATTGACCTTAAATACACCGAACTAGATAAAGACACTGTTAAATTATTGGCTAATCTATTGAGTCCTAAAATGCTAGATTACTCCAACAGAAATTTTGGATTTTCTGAATTTCCAGACGGCATTGAACTCAAGATCTATGACGATAATAACAACATGACCGTGATTACATCCAACTATGCCATGTATTATACAGATACAGATATCATTGATTTAAGGGGAAACGTCATCATAGCTACTCATGAAAAAGACACGTTATTTACAGAACAGCTCTATTACAATGAAAAACTAGAATGGGTGTTTACCAATGAACCATTTTTTTACAAGCGCACTACTGGATTTACCAAGGGTATTGGTTTTGACTCCGATAAAGAGTTTAAAAACGTGCAAATGTTAGAAATGGGAGGCGATTTTGAAATTGAGAATTAACTATCTTTGATATAAAATCTATCCTTTCGCATGAAGCTATTAAGAATTTTTCAATACGCCTATATTATTTTTGCAGTCTTATTTCTATGGGACGCTTATACCAACTGGTCTATAGACAGAAATAGAGCGTACATGTCTTTATTCTTTGCCGCACTTGGCATTTTTATGTTTTTCTTTAGAAGACGTTACGCCAATAAGTTTAAAGACCGCAATAAAGATTAGGGTATGGCTATTGATATAGCAGTAATACTAACCATGCTGCTGCTTTCTGCTTTTTTTTCGGGAATGGAGATTGCCTATGTCTCTTCCAACAAAATTCATATAGAGCTCGAAAAAAAGCAAGACGATTTTCTGGGTAAAATTCTAACACGTCTTACAGCGAAGCCTTCAAAATACATCGCTACCATGCTAATTGGGAACAATATAGCTTTGGTTATCTATGGTTTTAAAATGGGCGATTTGTTGGTTGGTTGGTTTCAATCGCTATTGCCTTTAGAAAGTGATTTTCTGAATTATATGCTGGTAGATTTACAATTGTTGTCACAAACCATTATTTCAACACTTGTAATTTTAATAACGGCAGAGTTTTTACCTAAGGTCTTTTTTCAAATCTATGCCAATACGTTAATTAAGGTTCTCGCCCTTCCCACCTATATCTTTTATCTCATATTTTCAGGTTTATCAGACCTGGTGATATGGATTTCTGATGCATTTTTAAAATTTGTGTTCAAAGCTAAAGACAAAGATGCCGTTTTGTCTATGACCAAAGTTGAGCTTGGTAATTACATCAGTGAGCAAATGGAGACCTTTGAAGATCATGAAGACGTTGATAGCGAAATCCAGATTTTTCAAAATGCATTGGAATTTTCAGATGTAAAGGCAAGGGAGGTCATGGTGCCCAGGACAGAAATCTCGGCATTAGATATATCGGGTTCTATAGAAGACCTAAGGCAGTTGTTTATAGAAACCGGCCGAACCAAGATTATTGTATACAAAGATACCATTGACGATATTTTGGGCTATGTCCATGCCTTTGAGCTTTTTAAAAAACCTAAATCTATTGAGCCCATTCTCATTCCAATCATATTTGTGCCGGAAACTATTTTAATAAAGGATGTGTTAAATATTCTCATTAAGAAAAGAAGAAGTATCGCTGTGGTTATCGATGAGTATGGAGGGACTTCTGGTATTATGACCGTGGAGGACATCATTGAAGAGCTTTTTGGAGAGATTGAAGATGAGCATGATACGGTAGAGCTTACCGAGCAGGTAATAGATGAAACCACTTTTAAGTTTTCGGCAAGATTAGAGGTAGACTATATCAATGAAACCTATAAGCTCGACTTGCCAGAAAGTGAAAATTACGAAACGCTTGGAGGATTGATCGTCAATTCAACAGAAGATATCCCAAAGGAAAATGATGAGGTAAGCATCGGTAACTATAGCTTTAAAATACTGCAGGTTACATCAACAAAAATAGGAGAGGTGGTCTTAAAGATTAAAGAAGAACACTAAAAGGTTTTGCCGATATCGAAAATCGTTTATTGTCCTTTTATTATTACCTAGAAAACATTATTTTCGCAAACTTATTTGAAAGAAACATTACAGAACTATGGCAGTTTTAAATAAAATTAGACAACGTTCCCTGATTTTAATCTTGGTCATTGCATTGGCCTTGTTTTCATTTGTTATTGGCGACTTGTTTAAAAATTCAGACGCATTTACAGGCGCACCTCAAGATGTTGTAGCTACCGTTAACGGTACGGATATTAATAGGGCAGAATTTCAACAAAAAGTAAAGAACTATCAAGACCGATCAGGAGGTAGGCAAACGGCCACCCAGGCTATGAATACCATCTACAACCAAGAGCTCAGAAGAATCATCATGGAAACGGAATACGAAGAGCTGGGTCTTGCCGTAGAAAAGGATGAGATGAGAGACCTGCTTAAGAATAGCTTCTCGTCATATCCGGAATTTCAAGATGATAATGGCAATTTTGATGTTAACCGTCTAAACGCTTTTATAGCTAATTTGAAAGACCTAGATGGTGAAACCGCACCATTAGGTAATTTTTTAGTGAATTACCAAAGTTGGACTACAAACGAGCAAAATATCGCTAATAACGCCATTCAACAATCCTACTACAACCTTATCAAGGCTGGTGTTGGCGCTACCATCAACGAGGCAGAAGATGATTATCTTGGTGATGCCCAAACCGTGGACATAAAATATGTGCAAATTCCATATGCTACCATTCCAGATAGTTTGGTGCAGGTGACTAAAGGCGACATCAAGGACTACATGAAGAGGCATGAGGATAAGTATAAAACCGATGCAACAAGAGAAGTAGTTTATGTTGAATTTAAGGAAGAGGCTTCAGCAGCAGATAAAGAAGCTATTAAAGAAGGTCTGTTAGCGCTTAAAGCAGATAGAACGGAATACAATGAGAGTAGCAAAAACACTGACACTATAAGAGGTTTCGACTCTACAACAGATATAGAGGATTTTATAAACTATAACTCTGATATCAAATACAACGATGCCTTTTTACGACCTGCACAATTACCTGCGACAGCAAAGGATAGCTTGATGAACTTAGAGGTGGGAGAATATTATGGACCTTATGAAGATGCAGGATATTTTAAATTATCTAAATTAATAGAGACCAAACAGTTGCCAGACTCGGTAAAGGTAAGGCACATTCTAATTCCTTATGCAGGTGCTACTAGAGCAGACGCTACAATCACAAGAACTCCTGCAGAAGCTGAGATAATGGCAGATAGTATACTTACTGAAATCAAAAGCGGACGTTCCAAGTTCTTGGACTTATTAGACTTGTCTTCTGACAAGGTGAGCAATGAAAAAGATGGAGAAATTGAGTTTGCTTATAACGCTGGTATGGCTCCAGAATTTAAGTCCTTCTCGTTTGAAAATGAAGAGGGAGATATTGATGTGGTAGGGACGTCGTTTGGCTACCATGTTATTGAAATATTAGAACAGAAAGGCTTCAACAAAACCCTGAAATTGGCAACTTTGGCAGATAAAATAGAACCTTCAGAACAAACCTTACAGGATGTGTTCAATCAAATGTCTAAGTTTGAAATAGCTGCTAAAGACGGTGATTTTAATGCCTTGGCTGAAGAACGCGGATTACCAGTTAAACCTTTGACTTTTAAGGAACTGGATGAAAATATTGCAGGTTTAGGAAGTCAAAGACAGGTAGTACGTTGGTCTTTTGAAGAGGATACGGAAATAGGAGATTACAAGAATTTTCCAATTGCTAATTTTGGCTTTATCGTAGTTAAGCTGGTTGAGAAGAATGACGAAGGACTGATGAAGGTAGAAGATGCCTCCATTACTGCAGCTCCAGAAATTAGAAAGGAGAAAAAGGCAAAATTGATTCGTGAGAAAATTTCAGCTTCAACCGTGGCTGACATTGCCAGCAATCAAGGGCAAACGGTTAGAACTGCAGCAGCAATCACCATGAAAAATACCACCTTGTCAGGTGCTGGTGTTGAGCCTAAAGTTATTGGTGCAGCTTTTGGATTAAGCGAAGGCGAAACCTCAAAACCTATAGACGGAGATCGAGGTGTATATGTCATTGAGGTCACAAAAATTAATGAAGTCACTGAATTAGAGAACTACACCTCTATCATGAACAGACTCAATGATCAAAGACGAAACCAAGTGCAGTCTAAGGTATATCAAGCCTTAGAAAAAGCTGCGGATATTGAGGATAATAGAGCCAAGACCGTATACTAGTAAAGGCTAAAAATAATTATAGAAGCTCTGCCCTAGTGCAGGGCTTTTTTTATGCAATAAAAGAAGATAGGTATTATTATAAAATCAAATCGGAATATTCAAAAATGGTCTTATATTCCTTATTGCTAAAGTAGTCTTTGGGATTGTTGGTGCCACTAACTAAAATGAAATCACCGCCCCAAGCACCTAAGCTTTTTATGGCACCATTATAATCCGGAAACAGTTGTTGTTTAATAGGCGGCTGTCCAATCAATTCTGAAATGATTACCTCATGAGCTGTAAGCAGCGCTTCGAAGGCATCTAAAGAATCGCAAACCAGCATGTCCTGAGTAATTCCGGTAATCTGTTCTATAACCGTTTTGTTAGCTTTATTAAGTGCCCTGTACTTAGCTATACCTTGTCTGCTATCTTGTTTTGCATTGAGATATACAAAATAGAGTTGGTCAGAAAATTTAGGATGGAAGTCAACAGGTTCTATGCTTGGCTTAGAATTGTTGCGTTGATATAGAATTGAGGTGTCATTTTGGGCACAAGCAATATCGTAACCACTGCCACCAAAGGTGTCCTTTAAAAGTTGGAAGGCGTCTATATTGGCCCAAGTAGCTATGTTGTTAATGAGAGTTGAAGACGAACCTAATCCCCACGACCTGTTAAATTCTAAGGTTGTAGTTATGGATAAACCCTGGTGCGGTTCTAGTGCATTTAGGTTTTGGGAAAGGACGGCTCGTAGAATTTGAATAAGGCGCTTCAAAATAGCGTTATCCGTCTTTAATGGTTCTTGGGACAGGATGGTAGCTATATCAATTTCCGACTCAAACCAAATGCTACCATCGTGGTCAATACTTGTCCATTTTAACTGAGACGTTTTATTCTTTTCAACGGTTAAACGCTGACCCAACTTTGTAGGAAGTGCAAGAGATAGAGCACCGTCTAGAACTACATATTCTCCAGTGAGCAGTAATTTTCCGTTGCTTCTATAGGTTTCCAATATTATTGTCTTAGATTCTCTAGTGCTGAAACTACGGCACTATGGGTAACCACATTTGTCTTAAAATATTCAATGAGTTGTGCCTTTTCTTGCTCATTCGCTTCAAATTGATTTAAAATATTCATCAAGTGCATTTTCATATGTCCTTGTTGAATTCCAGTAGTTGTCAGTGATTTGATAGCCGCAAAATTTTGAGCTAAACCAGCAACCGCAACTATTTGCATGAGTTCTTCCGCTTTGGGATGCTCCAACAATTCCAAAGCCAGTTTTACCAAGGGATGTAAGCTGGTTAATCCACCAACCGTTCCTAAGGCCAAGGGTACTTCGATCAAAAATTTAAAAATACCATGGTCTATGGAGCAATGGGTTAAACTTTTGTATTGTCCGGTTCTAGAGGCATAGGCATGCACGCCAGCCTCAATAGCTCTAAAGTCATTGCCTGTAGCCAAAACTACAGCGTCGATACCGTTCATAATACCTTTGTTGTGGGTAACGGCCCTAAAGGGTTCAATTTCGGCAATGCGCACCGCTTGCTTAAACTTTTCGGCAAACAAACTAGGGTCTGCGATGTCCTTACTTTTCAGCATTTCTATGGGACAAGACACTTCTGCTCTAACCAAACAATTAGGCACGTAATTGGATAGAATGCTCATAATGATTTCTATCTCGCGTTCTTCTTCAGAAAAATGCGGATAAACTTCTGCTTCGCGCTTCAATGTCGTTGCAAACTGCTCCAAACATGAGTTTATAAAATTGGCACCCATGGCATCTAAAGTCTCAAACGTGGCATGAAGCTGAAAATAATGATCCAAGGCATCCGTTTTGTCCTTGAGCTCAATAGCTGTAATCCCACCGCCACGTTTTTCCATGTTTTTGGTGATGCTGGCTGTATCACTCATAAGTTTCGGCTTCACAGCTTGGAAAAACTCGTCTAGCTTTTTGAATTCACCAGAAAAATTAAAATGAACCTGACCAATTTTTTCGGTCGAAAGGACCTTGGCCTTGAAACCACCACGGTCGTACCAAAACTTAGCAGCTTTACTTGCTGCGGCAACCACAGAGCTTTCTTCTATAGCCATTGGTATGGTAAAGAGCTTATCATTGATAAGAAAATTTGGCGCCACACCAAAAGGGAGATAGAAATTCGTTATGGTGTTTTCAATGAATTCATCATGAAGCTTTTGAAGTTTCTTGTCGGAATTCCAATAGCGTGTTAAAACGTCGCGGGCAGTCTCCTTGTTCGAAAAATAATTTTGGAGTAACCACTCAATTTTCTCTGGTTTAGATAATTTTGAAAAGCCTGAAATTGCCTCTGGCATAGTGATGAAATATTTTAAAGTGCAAAGATACTTAGGATTGCCATAATTTTGTTTGTTATTGGTTTTTAATTACCGATTTACTGTTAATAATAGTCTTTTTTTGCATAATTTTTAGTAAACTTGAACCTGCTATACTGAAAATTGACTTTCATGAAATTGAGACCTATTGTAGCCGTGATAGGCTTTTTAACTACTTCTTTAATTTTTTGTCAGCAAAAGCAAATCTCTTTAGAGGATATTTGGAGCGGAACCTTCAGAACGGAAGGTCTTCAGGCGTTACACTCCATGAACAATGGTGAGGAGTATTCTGTTTTAAACTTCAACAGGCAAGACCGAACGGCATCCATAGATATTTATGATTATAAAACCTTAAAAAAGGTTAATACCTTGGTGTCTTCTGAAGCTATTCCGGAAACCCAAGGTTTTTTTGATTATACCTTTAGCGAGGATGAAACTAAAGTTGTTCTCACAACGAGAGAGCGTCCTATTTACAGACGATCGCGACTGGGCGAATATTACGTTTATGACCTCAAGAGCAAAACCCTTACCAAGGTAGCTGATGAATTAATTCAAGAGCCTACACTTTCGCCTGATGGGACTAAAATTGTCTATGGTTTTGAGAACAACCTTTATGTCAAGGATTTAAATTCCGGAGAGGTGACCCAAATAACCAATGATGGAAAGAAAAATGAGATCATAAACGGTATTACGGATTGGGTATATGAAGAGGAATTCAGTTTTGTTAGAGCTTTCGATTGGAATAAAAACAGTGATCAAATAGCTTTTATCAGATTTGACGAAACCAACGTGCCGGAATTTTCTATGGACGTGTATGGCACGGCCTTATATCCTGATCAACAAGTATTCAAGTATCCTAAAGCAGGAGAAGAGAATTCCAAAGTGTCTTTGCACTTGTATGATTTAGAGAATGATAAACTTTCAGAGTTAACGGTTGAGAAAACCTATGAGGACTTTTATATTCCTAGGTTGAAATGGACCAATGAGCCCTATGTGCTCAGTGTCCAATTTATGAATCGTCATCAAAACGAATTGGATTTATGGTTAATTAATACCAAAGAACAAACGTCGGAGTTGGTATTGGCAGAAACGGACAAGGCCTACATTGACGTTACTTTCAACCTTACATTTTTAGACGATAATAGTTTTATTTGGACGAGTGAAAAGGATGGTTTCAATCATATCTATCACTATGACAAATCTGGCAAACTCATCAATCAGGTAACTTCTGGCAATTGGGAGGTCACCGATTATTATGGCTTTGATGAGAAGAATAACACTGTGTATTACCAATCAACCGAAAACGGTTCTATAAACAGAGATGTGTATTCCATTAAACTGAATGGTAAAAACAAAAAACGTCTCAGCAAATCAGAAGGAACAAATAGTGCTTCGTTTAGTGCAGATTTCACTTACTTTATAAATACACATTCAAGCACTTCTAGTCCACAGGAATATACCTTAAATAATGCCAAAACAGGAGACTTGATAACAAGCATTAAGGATAACGATGCTTTGGCCCAGAAGCTTGGAGACTATGTAACGTCAAAAAAAGAATTCAGTACTATTAATGTTAACGGCAATGAGCTAAACATGTGGATGATAAAACCAGCGGATTTTGATGCGTCCAAAACATACCCTTTGTTTATGTTTCAATATTCGGGTCCAGGGTCGCAATCGGTTGCCAATCGTTGGAATAGCACCAACGACTATTGGTATCAAATGCTGGCACAAGAAGGTTATATTGTAGCTTGTGTAGATGGTCGAGGTACTGGATACAAAGGAGCGGAATTTAAAAAAGTGACCCAGAATGAATTAGGAAAATACGAAGTAGAAGACCAAATAGCAGCAGCCAAAAAGTTAGCAGAGCGTCCTTATATCGATGAAGAACGTATAGGTATTTGGGGCTGGAGCTACGGTGGTTTTATGAGTAGTAATGCTCTCTTTAAAGGAAATGACGTCTTTAAAATGGCCATTGCAGTGGCACCTGTTACAAGCTGGCGCTTTTACGATACAATCTATACCGAGCGGTATATGACAACACCACAAGAAAACCCTAGTGGTTATGATGAGAATTCACCTATTAATCATGTCGATAAGCTAAAAGGAGACTTTCTACTGATTCATGGTTCTGGAGATGATAACGTACATGTACAAAATACCATGCGTATGGTTGAGGCTCTTATCCAAGCAGATAAACAGTTTGAATGGATGATTTACCCAGATAAAAATCATGGTATTTACGGTGGCAACACACGACTTCACTTGTATAAAAAAATGACCGATTTCATCCATAGAACGTTGGGAGACAAAAGAGACACAACGGCTAAAGAGAAAGATCAACGTTCTAAAATTAAAGGCTAAACTAATCTAAACTAACTAATTCATAAATTATGTCAACAGCGATTAAACAACCGCATCAAAGAGAGTTATTTGGGCATCCCGTAGGATTATACGTGTTGTTCTTTACAGAAATGTGGGAGCGTTTTTCTTACTATGGAATGCGTGCCATTTTAGTCTTATACCTTGTGGCCCAATCAAGAGGAGATAATCCTGGTTTAGGTTGGACTAATGGTGAAGCCTTAGCACTTTACGGCTGGTATACTATGCTGGTTTATGTTGCCTCCATTCCTGGAGGATGGATTGCAGATAAGTTCTTAGGTCAGAAAAAGTCGGTATTATATGGCGGAATTCTTTTAGTAGCTGGACATAGTATTTTAGCGGTAGAACAGCTGTGGGCATTCTATTCCGGATTAGGGCTCATCATTGCTGGTGTAGGTATGTTAAAACCCAATATTTCTACCATGGTAGGTGGTCTTTACAAGCAAGGCGATATAAGGCGCGATAAGGGTTTTACCATATTTTATATCGGTATTAATGTAGGTGCCTTTTTATCCAGTTTAATTGTAGGCTACGTAGGCGAAGTACATGGTTGGCACTATGGTTTTGGATTAGCTGGAATTGGTATGGCAGCTGGTTTAATTCAGTATGTCGCAGGATTAAAATATTTGAAGCAGGTTGGAAACTTTTTAGGTACTTCCGAAAATATAATCGAGAAGGAAGCTATGAAAAAGTCACTAACGCCAATTGAAAAGGATAGGGTAGTGGTATTGTTCATTTCATTTTTATTGGTCATTGTATTTTGGGGCGCCTTTGAGCAAGCAGGCGGATTAATGAATATTTATGCCTCTGAAAAAACCAACCGAATGCTCATGGGCTGGGAAGTACCTGCCTCGTGGTTCCAGTCACTAAATGCCATGTTTATTATATTTCTTGGGACTTCGGTTGCTGGATATTGGGCCCATCGCAAATTAAAAGGCAAACTGTCAACCGGATTATTTAAAATGATCGTTGGCCTGATTATCATGGGTACTGGGTTCTTCTTTATGACCGCAGCTTCTATGGAATATGAAAGTCAGGGTGCTTCGGCCATGTATTGGTTGGTATTGGCTTATTTGTTCCATACTGTTGGAGAACTCTGTATTTCTCCAGTTGCACTTTCCTACATTACCAAATTGGCGCCGTTAAAATATGCTTCTTTGATGATGGGTGTGTATTTTGCTATGACAGGTTTTGGTAATAAGTTGGCCGGTCTCTTAGGAGAAGCTTCTGAGCAATTAGGAGAGTTCACAATTTTTACCGGAATTGCGGTATTTTGCGTCGGATTTGGCTTTTTAGTAATGCTATTTAGAAAGAAATTGGAGAAGCTTACTCATGGTGCAGAGGATGATGAACACGAAATGCTTGAGGCTGAAAAATACGAATTGGCAGATCCAGATATCAATAATTAATCGGATTACTTCATTCCCTTGCTTAGTTAATCAAAGCGAGGGTTTTCTATATACTAACTAAATACTTTTA
>CAZGDG010000070.1:0-15562 GCA_964524415.1 uncultured Flavobacteriaceae bacterium | reverse complement strand
TTCATTCCTGGACAGAACCCGTCGAAAGAGTAAAAGCCAAAGCTAAGACACTTGGAGTAGAAGTCATTACGCCAAAAATAGGACAAGAAATTCTTATTAAAGGCAATATGCAGTCTTTTACCAATTGGTGGGATACTCTATAAACTTAAATGCTATTTTGACTGTAAGCATGCTAAAAATATTTAAAGGGTTCATGAGTTATATTGTTGATAAACATGGTTTTGAATTCAAGTTTACACTTCTAAAACAGCAATTGTTACGGCTGATCATGTAAAAAATTAAAAGCCGCATAAAGGACTATTCTTTGTGTAAAGTAGCCTTTTTCCATCGATCGGACCTGAAGGAAGACACGGGTAGCAAATTGCCTCCGTAAAGTGAGCCAATTACCCAATTTCTCCAGGCGTAACGAACAGCTATGGGGTTTTTTACATGTTCACTTTTTACAAACACCTCTCCATAATTTACTATTCTCGCATTTGCTTTATAAAACACTTTATCGTCGCCAGCAATTTCAAAACCTGAAATATCTCTTTCGACGGAATACAAACCCATGTTATTGTTTTTAAATTTCAATAGAATACCACCATCTTTTTGCTCTAAGCTCTCATAAGCTGGAGAGTCACAATCAATTTTATGATGATAAGTTTTATGTAAAGCATGTAGCAATAATCTACCGGCCACTTCTTTTTTCTTTGGAGGATGAATGCAATTTTCGTCACCTACATCTAGGGTAACGGCAATACCTGAATTTGGAATCCATTCAGCACATTCTAATTGTGCTTCTCGCATAAATGCTGAATTTACGGGTGTATTAAATTCGGTATTTTCAGGGTCTTCCCAATAATTAAAAGGAGCGATTTGTGTAAAATAAAAAGGAAAATTGCCGATGTCCCACTCTGTTCTCCATTGTTTAACCATTGCAGGAAAGAGCATTTTATATTCCTCGGGTTTGTATCTATTACTTTCGCCCTGATACCATATGGTCCCTTTGATGGTGTAGGGGATTATAGGCTTAATCATTGCATTAAATAAAGCCGTTGGCACTTTAAACGTTTTTTCGTTTATATCGTACTCATCCAAAGCTACGTTTTGAAATTTTGATAACTCTTCAAAACTCATCCATGCTTCTACAAAGCTAGACCCATAGGAAGCATTAATTAATCCCACGGGGCAATCTAAGATTTTTTGAAGTTGTTCTCCAAAAAAATAGCCAACAGCACTAAACGCTGAAACATTACTTGGATTGGCTTCTTCCCAAGCAGAGTATTTACCAATGTCTTCAAGAGGTTGTTTCGAGCCGGCTTGTTTTACAGTAAATAATCTTAAGTTTGGATTTCTACTATATAAAATGGCGTCTTGTCCTCCAAAAGTAGGCTGACCATAATAGCCTTTAACAGGTTGCTCCATATTTGATTGCCCGGAGCATAGCCAAACTTCACCAAATAGAATATTATCTAATATTATTTTAGAACTTTCACTACTCAATTTGATGTGTTGGGGATTTTTATCGCCTGTGGTTTTTAATTTAAGTCTCCACTTTCCATCTACACCTGTTTTTACATTAAAAGTTGTATTCAACCAGGAGCTCTCAACTTTAATCTGCTCGCCAACATCTGCCCAACCCCAAATTGTGATCTCGCTATTTCTTTGTAGCACCATATTGGAGGACACTATCGCAGGGAGTTTAATTTTAGAGTAAACTCCTTGAATCGACAGTATATATAAAAGTATAAAACCTAATACTGTTGTCCTCGTCATGTTTGTTGATTAGAGCTCTTTTTATGCTATTGTTTTATTAGTTTCATAACGTTTATGCGGTTGTTCTGTTTTAGCTTTAATATATATAAGCCTTTTTGAAGGTCTTGCATGTTTAACTCTGTAGCATTTTGATCTACAAATATATTTTCAGCTTTAACGAGTTGACCATTTATACTGTAAACCTCAACGTTTAACCATCCATTCTGATCAAAACCTGTTATTTTACAATTTTCATAAACGGGATTTGGCACTAGGTTTAGCGAATTTTTTTTTGCCTCTTCGACAGATAAAGTTTCTTCAATAAAAGACCAGGTTTGCAGTTCGTTACAAATATCGTCGGTAGAAGTGATAATATTATCAGATGTTGTGCTTTCTCTACTAAGTGATTGTGTTAAACAATGTGTAGGTCTTATGGTATAATTACCTCCAACTAATCTATCTATTTTCCATATTTGGCTCGTGCTACTGTCGTCTGCAGTAGTGCTTAGTACCTGAGCACCTTCAGCACAGCCTGAATTTTCCACATCCAATCGCCCACCGCAACAAGCGTGTGTTAAACGGTATTCGTTGTTTCCTAGGTGTTCTACATCCCATCGCTGATCTGTATAGATATCCGGAAAGACCAATACACCATCAAAATTACTGGCCCCGGTAGCCGCGAGATTTTTGTTGTTAGACGTATTTCTTATCTCATATCTGCCGTTGGGCAAGAGTTGGTCGTTAGTTTGGTCTATACCTTTAGAAAAGGAAAGCGTCCTGTAAGACATCGTTCTTCGTCCATCAGGCTGAAAATTGTTTGCATAATACAAGGTTACCGTTTGTCCACCATTTACACTGTCGGTTCCTATTACAACAGGATACCAAGTTTTGCTGCCTTCGTCCAGTAAAAGTCTTGCATCATCCCATACTTCACCATCGTCGCTGGCAGAGATGTAAAGTTTTTCGTCCCAGCCGTGCCATACCATGATAAATTTATTTAAATAGGTATTCCAATGCACAGAAGGATTAGCTCCTGGTTTTTGGGAAAGCCCGGGCAAGGCACTTTCTAAACCACTAATTCCTGGTTGTGAAAAGCTGCCGTTATTCCATTTTTGCCAACTTCCCGGAGTACCAAAAGGGTCCGAAGAAGAGGCCATAGATAAAGCCGTTGATCCTGATACAGGGGTGTAATAACAATAGTATTTGTTGTTAAGGTGATTATAGATTACACAAGCATCACCTAAGCCAGACCATTGCGGAGTTGAAGGTTTATTATTAACATGTTTTAAAATTAATTGAGGAGTGCCCCAAGTTTGTCCATTGTCTGAAGAATACGCTACACCCAAAGATTTGTAAGCGAACCAACCATTTGTAGTTCTGGGGTACCAATGTGACTCTGCATGGAAGAAGCCAACAAGATCTCCATTGTTAAGTGCTCTAACCCCAACAAGCCACATACCACCATCATTAAAACCATTTGAAACCCCATTATCTGGCTCACGTCCACCAAATACAGGTGTCGTTGGGTTTAATTGGTATTCATGGTCCTGGAGTAGAGGCGAGGTGTTTTGTGTTCTGTAATTTTGATACATGCTCCAGAACGCATAATGTGTAGAACCTATTTGCAGGACATTAATGTTTCCATCCGGAAAATAATCCCTGTCTGATGCAGGGAACATATTTTGGTCTATGGTCGATACTGCATCACCTAGAGTAAAATCCCAGCATTGCGAAAATGCCTTGGAAGGTAAACCAAGATATAGGAGTGTTATTATTAAAAAGAATGTATATTTTTTTTTCATATTATTTAAAACTAATGTGTTAGGGTGTTTTTAAAATTAAAAAAATCTGGTCTATTATGAAGGAGTTATAGGACTAAAACACAATGAGGTGTAAGTTAAGTTATAATAGACCAGAAGTATTTTTTTAAATGTATTTATTCATCTACAGCTAAATTATTTTTGTTTTGCACCGTAATTTTTATCATTTTGACGCCATGCGAGGGGACAAGCGCAGAAAAGCCAAATTTAAATTCTCCTAAATCTTCATGTTCCCATAAATCTCTTACAAAAAATGTTGAGGATTTGTACTTGGGGTCTATCATTTCCCAATACGCTGAAACATGTTGATTTTCTGAACCTCTGTTAAATAAGATGATGCTATAATCGCCATTTTCCAATTCCTTTAACCAAATTTCTTTGTCTCCTTCATCAGAAATTTTGTAGCCTTGCTTACCCAGCTTATCTTGGTTAATAGCAATCACCTCTTTATTGGTAAGGATTTTTTGAGTTTCCTTGTCCATGCTTCTTAAATCATTACCTGCAATAAGAGGAGCGTTTAACAATGCCCAAAAACTAAAATGTGCTGTATATTCTGTATTGGTTTGTCTGCCGTTACCAACTTCTAACATGTCAGGATCGTTCCAATGCCCTGGTCCTGAGTACTTTTCTAATCCAACTTGTTTGTCCAAAATCTTACTCCAGCCAAGAAAATTGCCATCAATATCGCCATCATACCAATCTCTGATGTCGTAGGTAGTACGCCATAAGTGCCCTACATCTTTAGCCCATTTCCATGGTTCGCTAAGGCCCCATTCACAGATACTAAATACCATAGGGCGACCAGCTTTTTTGATGGCTTTGCTCATAGTTGTATAGGCTTCTTGAGCGTCAAGACCATCTGTAAAACACCAGTCGTATTTTAAGTAATCTACACCCCATTCGGCATAGGTTTTTGCGTCTATAAGTTCTTTGTCATGGCTTCCAGGGCGTTTTTCACAAGTTTGTGTGCCTGCACAAGAATAAATACCAAATTTTAAGCCTTTGCTGTGTATGTAATCTGCCAGTGCTTTTATCCCGGAAGGAAAGCGCTCAGGATCGGCAACGATTTTGCCACTTTTATCTCTTTCTATTTGCCAGCAATCGTCGATTACAATATATTGGTAACCGGCGTCTTTCATGCCAGATGCTACCATAGCATCTGCAGTCTCCATAATTAGGGTTTCGCTTACATTGCATTTAAATTTGTTCCAGCTATTCCATCCCATAGGAGGTGTTAATGCAAGGTTGTCAAATTTTTGGGCATGCAACCCTATAACGTTTAAAATAAAAATTATTGAAAAAAGATATTTTACCATTTGAATGTTTTTTTAAGTATAAAATTTAATAACCTTCGTTTTGTGTAAGTGCACCATCACTAACTTGAATCTGTGATTGCGGAATAGGGAATAGCACATGTTTGGGTTGTACGTTGTTTGCCGCACTTGATCTGTCAATAGATTCGGGAGAATTTATGCTTTGCACAGCTTCAACCAACTTGCCAAATCTTACTAAATCGTGCCAACGGTGGCCTTCATAACAAAGTTCCCACTTACGTTCGTTTAGGATAGCCTCTTGAAATTCGTTAAAGGACATGCCTGGCGCTAAATCGACTTCCGCATTTGGGGTATTTACATCAAGTCCATAACCTCTTCTTCTTACTTTATTTATAGCTTCGTAAGCTTCTAGAGATGGAGAGCCGTTACTTCTATTTACGGCTTCCGCATAAGTTAAAAGGATGTCTGCGTAACGTGTTATAGGAAAATCGAAAGGCGATTGCCATTCAAAAAATCCACCACCACCGGGTCTGTTTTCAGGATTAGGGTCATGGCGCCACTTAAACGCAAATAGGTTACCATCGTTTGTGGGTTGGGTATTGCCTTCCACATCTATGATATTATAATTTACCACATTATAATCTCTTCTAGGATCTTCAGGAGCGTAAGAGTCGTAAAATTCATTAAATGCTCTAAAGATGCTATAGGTTCTAGCATAGGTCCATTCTCCCGGCACTCCATCCCACGTTCCTACTTGTCCACCTTCACAGTTACCACAGAACGTAAATTGTACACTAAAAATATATTCACTACTATACTCATTTTCGAGTTTAAATACATCTTGATAATTTGGTAATAAAGCATACATACCACTGTTAATTACTTCGCTAGCTTTTTGTGCGGCTAGTGCTGCTGCATTTTGGTCTTGGAGTGGAAAACCAGACATTTGTAAATACACTTTTGCAAGCATGGTAGTAGCGGCCATTTTTTCGGCTCTACCATTTGTATTACTCAAGGGCAGAAGTTCTTCTGCTTTTGTAAAGTCTGCAATAATTTGCGCGTATACATCTTCTACAGGAGCTCTTTCTAACGAAAGTTGAGCTACATCTGTAACTTCTTCATTTACGATTGGTACAGCTCCAAAATAGCGTACCAACTGGAAATAATAGAAGGCTCTTAAAAAGTGCGCTTCACCTTCTATTCTCTCAACCTCAGTATCAGGAATATCTACGTCTCCTGCCTGTTGTAATCTGTTTATTACAGTATTAGCTCGTGCAATACCTTTGTATTGAAAAGCCCATACCCTGTCAGGTATTTGAGATACCGATGTAAATGTATAATTTGACACTTCTACACCATACTGGGCAAATGAAGGTATGATATAGCCTTCGTCTGTACCTGCTCTTCCCATAACAAGCAGGCCTCTAAAATAAGTTCCAAAACCTGAGTCGTCTTGGTGGTTTCCTAAAATGTCATAAACACCTGCGAGGGCTAGGTCAAAATCCTCCTGAGTTCGAAAGAAATTTGCAGTAGAAATGTTATTTTCTACTTCGACATCTAGCGTAGAATCGCATGAAAACGCGAATAAAATTAGTATTAAAAATATTTTTTTCATTGTTTGATAATTTTAAAAATTAGAAATCGAGATTTAAACCGAAAGTAATGGTTCTTGCACGTGGAAAACCACCGTAATCAAAGCCGCTAGAAAGCACAGAGCTTCTTCCGCCATCCGCTTGGTTTGTACTTATCTCCGGATCGTAACCGCTGTAGTTTGTAAATACTGCAAGATTATCTGCAGACACATAAAGTCTAATATTATCCATCCCTACTTTATCTGTTATGTTTGGTGGCAAGTTGTACCCAAGTCTTACGTTTCTTATACGGACAAAGGATGCATCTTCAACAAAAGTAGAAGCCGCCACAAGAGAGTTGAAACGCGCATACTGAGTGCTTGTTGGGTTTTCAGGTGTCCATCTGTTCAAGTAATTTATAGACTGGTTTTCTCCACCTCCAACAAATGCCTCTGTTCGGGTTCGGGTTGCATTAAATACATCATTGCCAATCGAGTATTGAAGCAAAATATTTAAATCAAAACCTTTGTATCTAAATGTGTTGTTTAAAGCACCAAAAAAGTCTGGAAGCGTATTGCCTATCACTACTCTATCATCTGCATTTACAACACCATCGCCATTAACATCTCTAAATCTAATGTCACCTGGTATTTCGCCTACACCTCGACCAGGAACCAGTAAATTGCCAGAATCGTCAAAGTCTTCAGGCAAGTAAATTCCTTCTTGTTGGTAACCAAATATAGAACCAATTTCTCCACCTTCCTGAAGTATTACTTCGTCTTTTATAACATTGTCAAAGTTTACATCTACAAATATAGGCTGTCCACCTTGGCCTAATTCTTTTATTTCACTTGAATTATAGGTAATATTAAAGTTTGTGTTCCATTCAAAATCTTTGGTTTTGATATTTAATGTGCTCAAGGAGAACTCTATACCGGAGTTTTGAATTTCACCAATATTTTGGAAGGCAAAGTCGAATCCGGAAACATTTGGAATAGGGGTTTGTAGTATCAGATCTTTAGTATTCTTAACGTAATAATCTGCTGTAAGAGAAAGCCTATCTTTAAAAAGACCTAAGTCGATACCAAAGTTAATTTGCTGTGTGGTCTCCCAAGATAAATTCTCGTTAGCCAAGTTCGCAGGAGATTGCCCTTGCACTTCGCCATCGTCAAAGTTGTAATTCGTGGTACGTAATTGAGAAAAAGCACCCAGTGTAGATACATTGGCATTACCTGTTTCCCCAACACTAGCTCTAAGCTTGAATAAAGAAACATTTTCCACTTCTTTCAAAAAATCTTCTTCGCCTAAGTTGTAAGCAATGGCACCAGAGTAAAAGTTACCCCATTTGTTGTTTTTAAATACCGACGTGCCGTCTCTACGACCACTAAGTGTAAAGATTAGTTTGTCCTTAAAGGTATAATTTGCTCTTAATAAAAAGCCCAAAAGTTTAAGATTCTGTACGTCAGAGATGTTTCTGAATGTTCCGGCAGAACCTATTTGGTTGTACCCTAAAATTTCATTTTCGAAAGAGTTATTTTCTGTTCTTAAAAATTCAAAACGGCTGCTTTGAACGGTCGCACCACCTACAATATTTATCTTATGATTTTCTCCAAAACTGTCGTTATAGGTTAATATATTTTCGTTTAACCAACTTCTGTTAAGGAAAGAAGCAACGATTGCAGAGCCTTGAGTCAAGAATCCCCATGGGGTGTTGGTTGGGTAAAATTGCTGGTCTTTCCCATTAAACATGTCTACACCACCACTAACTCTAAGGTTAAGTTTTTTTGTAATATTCCAATCCATATAGGAGTTGGCTATAAAACGGCTTAATTTTTTATCCAGGTCTGTGTTTCTCGCTATATTTTCCGGATCACCAAGATAATTGTCTGCAAAATTGCCAATGTTAATTTGTTCTACTCCTGCTCTTCTAAAATAAGCTTGGGTATCTTCATCCATCCTTAGTGGAACACCTATTAAGGAGCCCATAACTACACCAAAAGCAGTACCTTCTCTACCGTCTGTAGGAACACCTGTGTTTGCTATAAAGTTATAACTTAAGGAAGCACCTATTTTTACGTTTTTTGCTAACCTTTGGTCTAAATTAAGTTTAAGGTCATATTTCTCAAAGTTTGTTTCTCTTATTATTGGTCTATCGTCCATAAAGGAACCTGATAAGAAGTATTTTGTATTTTCATCACCTCCTTGTAAGGACAAAGAATGGTTTTGAATAATACCTGTTCTATAAATTCTATCCTGCCAGTTTATAGAGTTTAATCCTGGATCAAATTGATAAGGCTCGCCAGTTTGAGGATTTGTGTAAAGAATGTTCTGTGGATTTGTATTTTGCTGGTACCTTGCGTAATCTGCAAAAGAAAGCATGTCTAATTCATTTTCAATCTCTCGTACACCAACATAAGAGTTATAACTTAGTTTAGGCTTTCCATATTTACCTTTCTTTGTTGTAATCATGATAACACCATTAGCTCCTCTATTACCATATATTGCAGTGGCAGAAGCATCCTTAAGTACTTCAACAGAAGCGATATCATTAGGATTGATAAAGGCGAAAGAACTTATCTGTCCACTAAATGCTTCTAGGCCACCACCACCACTTGTAGAAAGTTCAAAAAGTGGGAATCCGTCTATAACGATAAGTGGTTGCGTGCTACCTGTAAGTGACGTAATACCCCTTATGTTGATATTAGCGGCAGCTCCAGGTTGCCCACCTGAACTTTGGATAAGAAGACCAGAGGCATTTCCTTGCAATGCATCTTCTAGGGTTGTTATCGGACGATCTACGAAACCTTCCGGCTTAATCGAAGCTACAGAGCCTGACAAATCCTTCTTGGTAGATGTACCATATCCAATAACGACTACTTCCGAGAGTGCATCCTCGCTAGGATTAAGTTGTACATTCACAGTTTTAGTATTGCTATTTGCCGTAACCGTAAAAGTATCGTATCCTAGATAAGAGAATTCTATAACATCTCCATTATTTGCACCTATTGAGTAGCTGCCGTCATAATCTGTAGTTGTGCCTTTTTCGGAGTCCAGAATCATAATATTCACACCCATTAAAGGTTCCTGAGTTACCGCATCAACTATTTTTCCTTTAATCGTAAATTCTTGAGCATATAAGAATGTACTAGAAAATACAAGTATGACAAACAGTAACTTTTCTTTTATATTTTTCATAGTTTGATTTGGTTTAATTTAGTTTTTGAAGAGATATTTCGTCTATAAAGATGACATTAGGGGAGACACCACCTTGCAATTCTATATCAGCGAATGTGTTTAAACCCTCTGGATAAGGAAGATCATTTATAGTGAATTCTGCCTCAAATTTTTGCCATTCTGTTGTTACCGCTATTCCATAAATGCCTTGTGAATAAAAATCCTGTGGAGGATCGCCGTTTGCAAGGTCGTCCGGCCACCAAGCAGGGATTAAATTTGCAAAACGCACAAAAGGTATTGAAGTTTCAGTCTGTGCTTTGATGTAAAAACTTAATCTGTATGTGCCTCCTTGTTGTATAGTAGTGTTTGCAAATCTGGAATCTCTAGTAATCATTCCCCAATAGCCGGCACCATTATATTCTACTCGACCAGTAAAAGCTGTGCCATTAGCACCTCCGGGAACCCTTGTTATCGTATTTGCAGGAAATGGGCCACCACCATCCCAGGTTTGCCATGCGGAAGGTGCATCGGGACTTTCAAACCCATGAACATCTCTTGAGAACAGATTTGGAGGACCTACAGATAATGTTCTTTCTTCTGTAGTAGATATCCCATCTGAAGATCTTGTTACAGTAAGAGATACGGTTACTTCTTGTTCCGAAGACCAGGTTACTACGGGGTTCGGGTCGGTAGATGTAGCTGGCGTTCCGTTTGGAAATACCCAAGACCACTCATCCGGACCTCCCTCACTAGTATCGGTAAATTGAACAGGTAGTCCAACCTCGACACTTGAATTTTCAAAATTGGCTATAAGCGGTGGTAATACCTCTATGGTAAAGTCTTGACTTTCTTCAGTACCATCAAAATATATAACGGTTATTGAACAATTTTTAAGACCTACTTCCGAGAAACTAACAAATACTTCTGGTTCTGTAGAGCTTGTGGGTGTGCCACCTTCAAAAGTCCATAAACGACTTTCTACACCTAGCGACAAATCTGACAGTACTATTTCTTGATCAACTACTGTTCTGGTTTCAGTAATTCTTGTAAGAAACTCCTTTGTTCGATTAGGTTCATTAGCATCGTCTGAATCTTCACAAGAAAAAGTGCCAATTAAAACAAAACTAATTACTAATAGAGTTAATAATGATAAAAGTTTTTGTTTCATAATTTAAAAGTTTAGTTTTTAATATTAGATGATAGAAACCTCTGGCATTCTGCCATTTTTTCTTAAGTAAAAGTAAATTTTATGTTAAAAAACCATTAACACTCATTAACCAAATATTAACACTCATTGCCCAATGTTCGATTTTTACCTAATTTGTTGACGCAAAACAGCTGATACCTTAAACAACTATGTTGATTTTTAACATTATTGAAGTTTCAATACAAAAATTAAAAGAGAAAGACTACTTTAAATGGGATGTACGGATACAACCAAATACCCCATTTCATAAAAAGGAAGTTTAAGCAGAAAAATTTAGTTCAGGATTTTGCTGAATTTTGATTTGTATTGCTTTGGGGTACACCCAAATTCGGCCTTAAACGCTCTTGTAAAATAAGAATTGTTTGAAAATCCTACTCTTATCATCACATCTGCTATAGAAGAATCGTCTTGTATAAGGATTTGGGCAGCTCTTTTGAGTCGGACAGTTTTGATAAAATTGTTTATAGACATGTTAGTAAGGGCCATAATTTTGCGATACAATTGAGACCTGCTTACTCCAATTTGAGTACATAGGCTTTCTACGCTAAAATCAGGATCGGCCATTTTTTCCTCAATGACATCTAAGCATTTTTTCAATAATTTTTCGTCTAAGGAAGTCACTGTAATTTCTTTGGGATTTGTGTAAATATTCTGTTTAAAACGGCTTTGTAGTTTTACTCGAGACTCAATCAGGTTTTTAGCCCTTATATACAGGAGTTCCAAATCAAATGGTTTTGTGATGTAATCGTCTGCGCCTGTTTTGTACCCGTCAAGTTTATGCGACAGCGAAGATTTTGCAGTAAGTAAAATTACAGGAATATGGCTAGTAGAAATAGTCGTTTTTAATTTATGACAGAGTGTAATCCCATCCATTACAGGCATCATGACATCGCTAATTACAAGATCAAACCTATTTTTTGAAACTAATTCGAATGCTTTTTCCCCATTTTCGGCTTCGGTAATGTTGTAGAATTTAGACAAGCTATTTTTTAGAAAAGTCCTTAAGTCGTCGTTGTCTTCCACAACTAGAACGTTAAGATTCGCAGTGTTTTTGATGGTAGGTTCTGTTTCCTCAGCACTTGTTTCTGTAATTGCCTTGTAGAGTTCCGGATTAAATTCTATTGCTTGTGTGTCCATTAATTCATGACTGGCAAAATGTTTATTCCCTAAAGGAATTTGAAATTTAAATGTGGCGTGTTTATGCAATTCGCTTTCTGCCCAAATTTTGCCTTTGTGTTGTTCTATAATGTATTTGCTTAAGGATAATCCAATTCCTGACCCAGTATGTTTTGTATTATTTTCTAACTGGTAATAGCGTTTAAAAATTTGGGGTAGCTCTTTTTCCGGAATACCCATACCTGTATTGAAAACGCTAACTTCAACATGATTTTCTATTGTATTTTTTTTACAGATCAAACGTATTTCTCCATTATCGTGGGTAAACTTAAAGGCATTGCTCAATAAATTGAAGATTACCTTTTCTAGCTTGTTTTTTTCAAACCACACGAAAAGCTCTTCCTCATCCGCATAAAAGGTAAATGTAATTCCTCTTCTTTCTGCTTTATAGTCAAAATGCGATTTTATTTCTTTAAGAAATGTAATGATATCACTTTCTGCAGCATAGATGCCCATTTTTCGTTTTTCATACTTACTAAAGTCCATTATCTCATTAGTAAGTCGCGCCAGCATATTTACATTACGCTGTACAATATTAATTTTGGTTTTGACATTATTGCTTAAATCAAAATCGTTAAGTAGTTCCTTAATCGGTGCGACAATAAGCGATAATGGTGTTCTGATCTCATGAGAAATATCTGTAAAAAAGCGAAGTTTAATTTGATTGATCTCTTCTTTTTGTTTATGCAACACACTTTCCAGTTCTAGCCTGTTCTTTTCGTTTACTCGTATTAAAGCATATTTGTTAAACATATATAGCAAGCCTAAGAAAACAAAAGCATAAATCACAAATGCGATGTTGGAGAACCACCAGGGTGTTCCTATGGTAATATCAAGGCTGATAGGAGCTCCCCATATCCCGTCGGAATTGGCTGCCATAATTTTAAAAGTATAACTCCCGGAATTTAGATTTGCATAGGATATAGAGCGTTTATCGCCAGAAGCAAAGGACCAGTTTTCGTCTGCTCCTTCAAGCTTGTACTTGTAAATATTATTTTTTGGAGAGGTGTAGTGGAGTGCAGAAAATCCTAAAGTAAAGTTGTTGAGGTTGTGTTTAAGGTTTATGCTAGACGTTTGATTAATAGCACTGGTAAGTATAATATTACCATTTACTTTTTTGTTTGGTTCGACAATATTATTAAAGACTTTTAGCTCCGTAATACTCACTTTAGGTGGGATAGGATTGTCTACAATGTCGCTGGGATTAAAGATGTTAAATCCATTGATGCCTCCAAACATTAGCTCTCCGGAACTGTTTTTGTAGGCGGACCAGATTTTAAACGAATTGCTTTGTAATCCATCTTCTACAGTATAATGTCTAAAGGATTTTTTTTGATAATTAAACTTCGTGATGCCTTCCCCAGAAAGCCAGAGGTTGCCTTTTTCGTCTTCTAAAACGGCTTCGACATCATTATTTACAAGACCATTGTTTTGCGTAAATGATTCAAAAGAAAAATGGCTGCTATTTCTACTGTTTAACATCCTGCAAAGCCCTCCACCAAGCGTCCCTATCCACAGTTGATTAGTCGAGTCCTTGTGTATAAAAGAAATATAATTGGCGGTTAAACCATCTTGTCTTTCCGGTTCGTGATATATTTTTTGAACACTTAAAACCGTCCCGTTTTTAAGCACCATTTTATTTAGGCCATATCGCGTTGCCACCCAAACGATTTTTGTGTCGTGTTCGACAATTTCGATTAATAAATCTGTTATGGTATTATCAGAGAGGTCTAAAGCATGACTGCCCTTATTGTAGTGCTTTAAAGTTCCATGTATATAATCTCCGGATACGTTTGGGATATATTCTATCAGGCCTTGGTTTGTTCCTATCCAGACGTGGCCTTCGCTATCGGCTCTTATGCGAAACACACTTATCGACTCCATATCCCATGCTGATAACAGATCTAAATATTCAGGCGTCTTGTTGTTCAGTATTTTTTCTTGGGCTTTATCATCCAACACATATAAACCGCCCCAAGTGCCCACAAGGAGATTGTTTAAATCGTCTCTGTAAAAAGCAGAAATATTATTGTGTTTTAGACCTTCCTCATTTATAAATGTATCGAAGTACCGGATTATGCCTGTCTTCCTGTCCAAGATGTTAATCCCACCACCTCTGGTGCCTATCCATAGGTTTCGATTTTGATCTTCGTTAAAACAAATAATGACATCGCTGCTAATGCTATTTTCAAAATTTGGTCTGATCTTAAAGAGTTCAAATTTTTTCTGTCTTGTGTCGTAATAATTCGTACCGCCTCCTAAAGTTCCAATCCACATGACACCAGAATAATCTTCAAATAGAGACGAAACTTCGTTATTGCTTAAGCCTTCATTAAAAAAAGTACTTTTCTTATAATGGTATTTTTTACCGGACACATCTATTTCAAAAATGCCTTCGTTTCGAGTGCCATACCAAATATTACCAACATGATCATAGGCTACAGTTAGCACTTCAGTATCGTAAAACCTTTCAAAAGTTTTAGACGTTTTGTCAAAACTGTACAATCCAGAACCCATTCCCTGCCATAATTTGTTTTTATCATCCTGGTCTTGCAAAATGTAGTTTACCGCTCCGTACTCTATAGAACCATAAAACAGATGGCTTTTGTTTTCTGTGTTAAAATGGATAAGGCCTTCGCCAGTTCCTATCCATAGGGAGTTCTGGTCTCCAATTATGGCATTGACGGTAGTATTCGGATTAAGGTATTGCTTAAAGTTTTTATTTTGTAATTCGTTAAGGCCTTTGTTTGTGCCTACCCAAATCGTACCTGAATTGTCTTCAAAAACAGCTTTAACCAAATTACTACTTAAACTCCCTTTATTGTTGGGGTCGTGAGCCATTTTTTCAATTTGGTAGTTTGTAAGGTTAAGCTTATTAAGACCATCTAATTCTGTACCTATCCATAAATTGTTTGATTTATCGGCGTAGAGCGTCAAAATTCTATTGCCACTTATGCTATTGTCATCATACTTGTCGTAACGAAAAACTTTAGTATTGTATCCATCAAACCGGCATAATCCATTATAGGTGCCAAACCATAAAAAACCTAAAGAGTCTTGTACAATACTTGTCACGTCACTGTGTGGCAGGCCTTCATTTATTGAAAACTTTTTAAAATCTATAATTTGCGACTGTGTCGGAATAGTGATAAAGCATAACAGTAATAACAAATATATTTTAGTAAAAAGTCTCATAAATTTGGATAAGGACAAATGCACGAACAACTATTCCTTAAATTCTAGTTGTATTCAAAAATATAAATTTAGATTATTTTAACAAATATTAGCATCTCTAACCTCTTAAAATTATACTTTTATTCTCTAATCAGGATATTTTGATTTTAGTTTTTTAATCATTAGGAATTATTCTCGGGTAAAAAAATATTATTTCAAATACATTTATAATTTTGTTACGTAAATCTCAAAATCTATTAAGAAAACACATTCATTAAACGAATAAAATGTCCAAACCCACTACAATTAATGAAGTTTTAGATGAATTAGACGCGATCATCTACGAATGTATTTCATCTAAAAGTCCCCTTGGGTATTTCGCTTATGTGTACAGGCGTACAACAGCTGAAATAGCTTCAGAAATTGCAA
>CAZGDG010000069.1:0-15827 GCA_964524415.1 uncultured Flavobacteriaceae bacterium | reverse complement strand
AGAGTTCGATTCTCTCCGGCTCCACGACACTCACAACTGCCTTGTGACTTAAAGTAAAAAATCCATCAAGTTTACTTGTTTGGGTTTTTGTTTTTTAAGGCACCTGTCTTACTAAAGACAGGCAGTTGTATTTGCAACTTTGAAGTCATTAGAGAACAACGAAGTTAATCTCTCCGGCTCCACATCCTTCAGAATTTTATAAAGAAAAAAGCTCCCTAAAAGGGAGCTTTTCTACTCATAAAAACAAAAGATTACGTTATATTTATATCTGATATCAATACTTCCATCCACATGAAGTCTTCCATTTCATAATCCTCGATTGGAGTACCATCTGGAAGATAGACCTGATGACTTAAGATGGAGCCATTGGAAACTTCATACGTTACATAATACAATAAAGTGTCATTGGCATCATAAATACTTTCTTTGGTTTTTCTAAAATCATTTGCCGCATCTCTCGTATCTACTGTAACATAACCTACAAGCGTTAAGTTTTCTGGTGTGCCTTCAAAATATTCTTTCTTGCTTACCAACTTACGATAGTGATTCTCAACATAGTAGTATTCTTTTGTCTTACAGTAATTAAATGCAGGGCCATCATAATAAAAATCCCATTCCTTAATTTCTACCTCATAAGCACTATAATCTTCGATATCATATAGGCGACTAGTCCCATTGTAATCATAGTACTCTTTTTCTCTAAAGAAGTTGTCGTAATACTCAATTAAAGTTTTGTTATTACTGTTTGCTTCATCGTAAAAATTCACAACGCGCCTTTGAGAATCATATTCAATAATTTGAACTACTGTATTACCATCATAATTTAATTCTTGACGGGTCATGTTACCATTGGTGTAGGTATAATTAAAATTTTGCGTCCAAGCTTCATTCTCATAACTTTTAATTGTTCCATCTGCGTTATATGTGAAAATTTCCTCATCACCATCATCAAAATTATAGTTTCCTCTATGGATTTTTTTAACCAATTGGTTGTTTGAATTGTACTCTAATTCAACGACATCTCTAATTTGTCCTTCTTTAATTTTGGTTAATTCTACAATTTTTCCATCACTGTCATAAACATAGGTAAATGTTAGCTCTTCATCGTCGTCATATTCGAAAGTAACGATGCGGTTTGAAGAGATTATTACGCCATCTGTATCAAACTCGTGATTGATGGTAAATACTTTGTCCCCAAACTCACCAGCTATTTTTAGGTTTTGATAGCTAGTTAAAGCCTTACCATCTTGCACGTCGTGTGAATAATTCCACATCCATCGCGAATCTGAACCAAATAATTGTTCAAAGGACATCACAAAACTGGTCATGTTAAAGGTCTGGTCAGCGTCAATAACAATATCTATATCCTCTAAGGCATTAGGGTCAACAATGATATTATTATCATCATCATCGCTACAACTCGTGAATAAAACTCCAATTACTAGAAGCATACTCAATACTTTTAAACTAAGTGTTTTCATAATTCATTGGTTTTTAAGAATGTCTACTCTATTTAGCTTTTCGACTTCCGCTGGAGCAGTATTTTAAATACTAAACTTTTTAAAGGTTAAACCCACTACTGAAGAAATTTGATTTAAGAAATTGTAAGTTTATCACGACCATAAATCCACCCAAAAAATCACGCAACTTAAACCTCTTAATAATTTAATCGACCTAAAATACCTCCATAATAAATACAAATCAATGATGGCAATCAGTTTGGACAATTAAATGAATCATATTATGATTTGTAAGGTTATCTGTTTCGTAAAAAGATTAAAAAATCTAACTTCGTTCAGCCTTATCCACAAAACCTAAAAATTGACTATGGCCAGCAGAATTTATCAAGTAGACGCTTTTACAGACATACTTTTTGGCGGCAATCCAGCAGCGGTGTGCCCACTAGATTCATGGCCTAGCGATGCCCTGATGCAAAAGATTGCACAAGAAAACAACCTCTCCGAAACTGCTTTTTACGTTAAGGTTGGAAATGGCTATCAAATCAGGTGGTTTACGCCAGAAGTTGAAGTGGATCTATGTGGCCATGCCACGCTTGCCGCGGCTTACGTTCTATTTAATCATGAGAAACACGTTAAAGAAACAATACATTTTCATTCGGCACGAAGTGGCGACCTAAAAGTAATGCGCCGTGGCGATTGGTTAACTCTAGATTTTCCAGCGGATGAGCTCATCGAACTCAAATTAACCGATGAACTGTATAAAGGTTTTAATATAAAACCCAAAGCCGTTTACAAAGGCAAGACAGACTACCTTTTTGTCTTTGAGACTGAAAGTGACATAATAGATCTTAAACCAGATTTCATTGAAATTGGGAAACTGGATTGCAGAGGTATTATCGTTACAGCTAAAGGCACATCTGCAGACTTTGTTTCGCGCTTTTTTACGCCTCAGTGCGGCATCAATGAAGACCCTGTGACAGGTTCGGCACACACGACTTTAACGCCTTATTGGACCAAGGTACTTAACAAGCCTGAGCTAACCGCCAAGCAAGTTTCTGCACGTGGAGGCTACTTAAAGTGTAAACTGCTAAATGATAGAGTTGAGATTAGTGGCCAGGCCAGACTTTACATGGTTGGAGAGATTTCATTAAGCTAGAATTTACCTGTGCCGTTTTAAGGCGATTATATTTATTTTAAACATAACACAAAACCACGTTTAATTTATCCTTTTCCTTTCCTATGAATGATAAATATCATTTTAAACCTAAATTCTGTATTGTATTTTTAAAGACAACTTAAATACCAAACAGATGAAAACGGCAGAAAACACCAAAATTATTGACAAGGCTGTTGACTTTCTAAGAAAGGCAGCCGTTGAATTAGAAGAGTTCCAAGTACAAGCCTCTTTAGGCAAAGCAGAATTGCAGGATACGTATGAGGATACCAAGAAGAAATTCAATCAATTCATACATGATTCTAAATTTAAAATGAAACAAGGAAAGGACAAGTATGATGAGATGAGAACCTTATTTGATGAGCTCATTGTACAACTTAATCTTGGCAAGGCAGAAACTGTTGATGCTTTTAAGGAACAAAAGGGTAAAATACTATCAAAAATACACGAGATTGAAGTCAAGGTTAAAACCAACGAAACCCTGAATAATTTCTACCAACAATTATTATTGGATATTGAGATGTTTAAAGTGAAGTTGGAAATTTTAGAAAACAATCTGGAAAAAGGTAAAGATTCCTTTAAAACTAACTACGACAAAGGAAAACAAGAATTTTTAGACTTTGTAGAAAAATTCAAAAAGAAATACGAAAAAGAAAAGGAAGACACAACTTGGGAACATTTTCAAGGAGAAATGTCAGAAGCCTTTAAACATTTTAAACAAGCCTTTAAGAAATAAATAGGCTTAAATTGATTTATCTATAACCTTAACATGCCTGTATGTAAATTGACTTTATATACAGGCTTTTTTGTTACCAATTGTAATAATCTTTCTTTTTGATGTCGCGTAACATGCCCAAACCTAAAATGACGGTAATTACAAGTCCTAAAATTCCAATCACGGAGACATTGTTCCATAACGGTGGAATCTTGGAAATTATAAATAATGAAGACCCTATAATCAACGCCACCATAATAAAAGCAGATACTAAATGAGTTGTTAAACGCTTGAAAGTATGAATAAGAGGGTCAACACCTTTATGGGTAAGATCTACCTTAATCTCGCCTTTATTTATTTTTCTAATAGCGTTCTTAAGGTCTCTTGGAAACTCTTCCATGTAATCCGTAAGCTCGTAGATGGAATTGAACACTTTCTTGCCCATGGCCACAGGACTAAAATTCCTGGTTATACTTTTAGAGAGATAAGGTTTTACCATCTCAAATTGGTCTAACTTAGGGTCTAATTTCTCCAATACACCTTCCAAAGTGACGAGAGCTCTAGCGAAGAGATAAAAATAGGTAGGAACCTTTAAGCCGTGCGCTACGATGATGTCTTTTAATTCCAACAGAACGGTACTCATTTCATTGTCGTGCACATCGCGGACATAATACTTTTCTACAAACTCGTTAATATCAAATTCCAAAGCTCTCATGTCCTTTATTACCGTAGTATCTGAAAGCTGTTGAATAACATGGATTATTTTCTTTACATCGCGATCAGTAATTGAACTGAATAGTTGTCCAAAAACCTTAATATCCCTTGGCAAAATGGTACCCATCATACCAAAGTCTAAATATCCTATATGTCTATTTGGTAAGACCAATAAATTACCAGGATGTGGATCGGCATGGAAAAAGCCATATTCAAATATCTGCTTGAAAAAACTTATACTTAAACGTCTAGCAATGACTTTTGTATCAAACCCTTTGGCCTTAAGCTCTTCTAAGCGATCTATTTTAATGCCAGCCATAAATTCCATGGCCAAAACCTTTTCTGTGGTAAAGTCCCTATACACTTTTGGAGCTTGGGCAAACTGCTCTACGCTATCATCGGTAATGAGATTATTATAGAATCTTTGAATATTAATGGATTCATTGATGAAATCTAACTCTTTTAAGATGGAGCTTTCAAAATTCTTTACCAATCCAACAGGATCAAAGCTCTTTAAGGAGGGAATTCTATTTTCAAGAATTTCTGCAATAGTGTACATCACCTTTATATCTTCTAAGATGATGTCTTTAATGCCTGGTCTTTGAATCTTTAAAGCAACGCGCTTACCAGAATGCAAGGTTACTTTATGAACCTGTGCCATTGAGGCAGAAGCAAAGGGATGTGGATCGAACCAGGCAAATAATTCATCGATATCCTTCTTTAATTCAGACACCACTACTTCTTTAACCCTGCGGTCTGGCATTGGAGGCACACGATCTTGCAGCTTTTCAAATTCTAAAACAAGCTCAAATGGTATAAGATCGGGTCTATTACTTAAAATTTGACCAAACTTTATGAAAGTTGGTCCCAATTCTTCACAGACCAAGCGCATCTTTTCCCACTTTGAGAATTGCAATGCGTCTATCCTAGATTGCTTTGGGATTAAATTTCTCAAAAAGGTATAGCGCTTATGTTCTTCTAAGTGCTGCACTAAATCTTCAAAACCGTACTTTATGAGAACTTTTAAAATTTCATTATAGCGCGATACAGATTTGTATTTACGTTTTATGCTGGCTACAATACCCATGTCAATTATTTGCTTCTAAATGATTTAACCGTGCCTCAAGAAGTGCTATTTTATCTTCGGACTTTTCGAGTTTAAGATGTAGCGCCTTAATTTCGTCTAAATGAGCGACGTTTATTTTTTTGTAAAATTTTACAATGAGTTCCTCTATTTGGGTTTCTAACTCGTCTTTAGCCTGGTTGACTTTTAGAATTAACTTATCTACAAATTCAATTTCGTTGCCATTTTCGTCTAAAATGTCAGCCTCAGCGATACTGTTAAAATGTGCCTTCCCTTTTTCTGACATCTCATGTATCCGATCAAATAAATTATGCTCTTTGGCCAAGACATAAAGACTGGATGATAAGGTCAATAACTCAATGATTGTTTTAGTTTTCATGGCTGAGATGAATTAATACATTAGAAATCTAAATGTATTATATAAAAGAGACTTTAAATATGATCTAGGTCATTTATTCAAAGAAATTCATATACTAAATTTATAGGTGAAAATCCAAGGCCATGAAAACAGATACAATTAAGGACATAATGACTAAAAACGTTGTTAGTGTTTCTACAGACCAGACCTTATTAGATGTAAAACATATTTACGAAAAGAAACATTTTCACCACCACATTCCGGTTACAGAAGGCGAAAAACTTGTGGGCATGATAAGTTTGGCTGATTTCATGTACGGTGTTAATGGTGCCGGTTTAGACGATAATAGCAGTATTTACACAGAGAAAACAGTTAAGGATATCATGATGCCAAACCCAAAATATGTTCCCTCAGATGCTAAAATTTCGGAGATAGCCCAAATGCTGTCTAAAGGTAGATATCGCGCTTTACCAGTTGTAGAAAACGCTAAAATGGTAGGCATAATCACAACTGCAGATATGATAAGGTACTACCTCAACAAAAAAGACTGACCTTAATTTATCCTGGCAGATAAAGAGCTTACTTAGCGCTGACTGATATCATTTTAAGACTAAGCCTACAACCGTATATTTAAACAACTAATAAACACCGTTATGCTTGGTTCTAATTCTATTGAACGATTTTTCATTGAGGTTGGAGACTTATCTTATTTTACCAAACGGTTTTTTAAGGAAGTATTTTCCAGACCTTTTGAATTCAAGGAATTTTTGCGACAATGCTACAATATTGGCAATCGTTCTTTATTATTAGTTGGAGTTACGGCTTTTATCATTGGGCTCGTTATTACATTGCAAACCAGACCAACACTACAAGAGTTTGGTGCCGAGTCTTGGATGCCTTCCATGGTAAGTATTTCAATAATTAGGGAAATAGGACCGGTTATTATCGCATTGACATTTGCTGGTCGCATTGCTTCTGGTATTGGAGCAGAACTTGGATCCATGCGCGTTACAGAGCAGATAGACGCTATGGAAGTTTCGGGCACTAATCCATTTAAATATTTGGTTATTACCCGAATACTGGCCACCACTCTTATGCTTCCCATTCTTGTAATAATTGGCGATGCAATAGCCCTTTATGGCTCGTACATTATTGAAAATTTAAAGGGAGATGTTTCCTTCAGGCTCTATTTTAACAAGGCGCTAAATGCACTGGCCTTTGGAGATTTGGTTCCAGCCACAATTAAGACGTTTTTCTTTGGCTTTGCCATTGGTTTGGTTGGGTGCTTCAAGGGTTATTACTGTGAGAAAGGAACTGTTGGTGTAGGCTTAGCTGCTAATTCTGCTGTAGTCTTTGCCTCAATGTTGTTGTTCATTTTAGACTTTATTGCTGTATTTATAACGGATATATTTTTTGAAATCTAGACTAGGAGAATGACTTATAGAGAAAACATACCGAAGGAAAAAGCCACCAAGGGAAATGCAATTATAAAAATTGAGAATTTAATGAAATCCTTTGGTGACAATGCCGTCTTAAAAGGATTCAATTTAGAGCTTTACGAAGGCGAAAACCTAGTCATTATGGGTAAATCAGGCAGTGGTA
Organism: uncultured Flavobacteriaceae bacterium; assembly: GCA_964524415.1. Classification (GTDB taxonomy): domain Bacteria; phylum Bacteroidota; class Bacteroidia; order Flavobacteriales; family Flavobacteriaceae; genus Winogradskyella. The sequence continues at coordinate 8,720 of CAZGDG010000069.1, read as the reverse complement.
AATCTGTAATGATCAAGTGCCTCATAGGACTTATGGAACCCGACTCTGGCTATATAGAAATCATGGGACGCGACCTATCGCGTTTAAGCCGCTCCGATTTAGACGAGCTTAGAACAGAAGTTGGATTTTTATTCCAGGGCAGTGCTTTGTATGATTCCATGACCGTAAGGGAAAATTTAGAATTTCCGTTAAGAAGGCACAAGCACAAGTTTGGTATTGTCGAGGACACCACGCCTTTGGTAGAAGAAGCCCTAAAAAATGTTGGACTTCTGGACGCCATAAATTTAATGCCTGCCGAATTATCTGGTGGCATGAAGAGACGTATAGCACTGGCAAGAACATTAATACTTAAACCAAAAATCATTCTTTACGATGAACCTACAAGTGGCTTGGATCCTATCACATCTAAAGAAATTATTGAATTGATGCGAAATATTCAGAAACAATACAAAACATCGTCACTCATAATAACCCACGATGTAGACTGTGCACGTGTTGTAGCCGAACGCATGATTTTATTGGTAGACGGTATTAACTATGCCGAAGGAACGTATAATGAATTGGCTTCTGCCCAGGACAAAAAAATCAAGGCGTTCTTTAAACATTAAAAGTTGACTAAGATGAAAAAAACTAGAAGCGAAAAACTGAAGTTAGGCATTTTTGTAACCACGGGATTAGCCATATTTATTACCGCAGTCTATTTTATAGGACAAAGCCAAAATCTCTTTGCCGAGACCTTTACGTTGAATTCTTATTTCACCAATGTCAATGGTCTAATCCCTGGAAATAATGTACGTTATTCTGGCATAAACATAGGGACCATAAAGCGCATCCAAATGGAAAATGATTCCCTTATCCGTGTTGAAATGCTTCTTGAGGAAAAAATGATTGATCATATTAAAACCGATGCCATTGCTACCATAGGAACTGACGGACTCGTTGGAAACGTTATTGTGAACATAACTCCTGGCGAAAACGGGACAACAAATGTAAAAGATGGCGACTTTATTGCATCCTATACAAAAATTAGAACTGACGAAATGCTCAATACCTTAAGCAGCACAAATGAAAATGCGGCTTTGCTTATTTCTAAATTGCTAAATATTGCCAATAACATCAATGAAGGCAAAGGCACTCTTGGGATGCTTATTTCCGACTCAACCATGTCTCAAAACTTAAAGGAAACCGTAAGTAATCTTAAACTAACAAGTGTTGAAGCTAACCGGTCAATTACAGAACTTAACAAGATTGTAAGCTCCATTAATTTTAACAATAGTGTTGCAGGTGTAATTTTAAACGACTCAACGGAAGCAAGAAAAGTGCGCAACATCATTAGCAACCTTCACCAATCCAGTGAAGAAATGCAAGTCGTGATGGAAAACCTTAACGCCACTCTAGATCAAATAAAAAATGGCGATGGCGCCCTAAATTATTTATCCACCGATCCTGAACTTGTAAAACAAATCGAAGAAATACTCGAAAATGTAAAAAAGGGCACACATAAATTCGATCAAAATATGGAAGCCTTACAACACAACTTCCTTACCAGAAGATATTTCAGAAAACTAGAAAAAGAAAAGGAAAAACAGGAGAAGGATTAAATTAACATTCATTAATATCTCTTATTATTCTTTTGTTAAAGGGGTACTTAAATTTCATAATCCACTTATTTTCATTATATTATATGTGGTTGAATTTTAAAAAACAAGTGATATGAAATTTGTGAAGAAGAAAAATGAAAAACGTAGAGATTATATCTTTCAAAAAGATAAACTAACTATTGTTGGTGCTAGATTTGTATCTACTGTACTCTTTATGTTAATAGTAGCTGTAGCATCAACCTATGCAGAATTGGCATAAACAGTTTTACAATAAAGAAATTATTAACCGGTCTAACCGGTTTTCTTTTTGCCTAAATTTCAAATAACTTATTTGTTACAAGTTGATTTGCCTTTAATTTAGTGCGTTCTAATTTGTGCTTTCGGAGCCAATCTAAAAAAGTCTGGACTTTTTTCAGATCCATTTTACCCCATTCTTCAGGATTACCATAGCTCGGAGAGGTCATTATTTGGCTTTTTACGATATCTACGTATTTATCTGCCTTAGAGACATACAAATCTAGAATCTGTGCTGCATTTTCAACGTGGTTAATGGCATACTGAAAGCCCTTTTTAGTAGCTCTCAAAAACGCCGCATAATCCGCTTGATTTTCGTTTATTTTCGTCTTAGAGGTCATAATTACAGGCGAATAGCCATAAGGAATCCCATACTCGGACATTCTAAATAAATTGAGTTCTACCCCTTGAGCCTCTGCTTCTATCCCTTCCCAATTCACAAAAATCCAGGTAGCATCAGCCTCTCCATTCAATAAAGTATCCCAAATACCAAGCTTTTCAGGATATTTGATAGTAATGTTTCCTCGTCCTTTGTCGTTCTTGATCATCTGCTCTACAATCTTATCCTCATACCTCGCATTATAAGACGCGTAAATCCTATTATCTAAATCCCTAGGACGAGTTATCCCACTTGACTTTAAGGCGCAAATGGCACTTATATCTTCCTGGAAAATAGTAGCAATACCTACAGCATCAAAAGGTTTATCCTTTGTTCTATAACTTACCAGGCTTTCCATAGGACCTAGTGCAAAATCTACTTGGCCCAACTCAACTTTTTTAGCAGGCGTTAACTTGTAATTATCTTCCTCTGCTGAAATTATCACAACATCTAAGCCCTCCTCTTCATAAAAGCCCAGATGTTTTGCTATAAAAAATCCAGTGTGATTGGTATTAGGCCTCCAATCTAAAGCGAGTTTGAGTGTTCTCATGCAAAGACATTACTTTCATTTAGACCAAAGATAAAAAGTTGCCAACCCTTTGAGCAAACAATTCTATGAATTGATGCATTATCTCTATTAAACTACTTCTCTGATTTTATGATTTATTTAGTAGAAGTTTACCGCTTAATTCAATTAATTTTACAAAAATGAAAAAGAAATTATGCTAACCTGGAAAGATGTTATAAACTTCGCTGTTAATGGTAATCCCGAACCTGACAAACGCGTTGAAAAAACAGAAGCCGAATGGAAATCGGAATTAACCCCTGAGCAATTTAGAATAACTCGGCAAAAAGGGACTGAGCGACCGCACAGTGGTGAACTATGCACTGTATACGACAGTGGTAAATACAATTGTGTTTGCTGTGGTACGCCATTGTTTGACTCAAGCATTAAATTTAGTTCTGGCACTGGGTGGCCAAGCTTTACGCAGCCCATCAAAGAAAACGCCATAAAGTATGAAAAAGATACATCCTACGGCATGGTACGGGTCGAAGTGATGTGTAATACCTGTGATGCCCATTTGGGCCATGTTTTCCCTGATGGTCCAGAACCAAGTGGCCTGAGATTCTGTATAAATTCGGAATCTATGACCTTAGAAAAAGAAGCTAAGGATGAAAACTAAGCAATTGGAACAAGCTACTTTTGGTGGTGGCTGTTTTTGGTGCACGGAAGCAGTTTTCCAAGAAGTTAAAGGTGTGGAGTCTGTAGTCTCTGGTTACTCTGGAGGAAATGTTCCTGGTAGACCGACCTATCGGGAAATATGTTCTGGTCTTACAGGACATGCAGAAGTAATACAAATCACATTTGATGCCAACACGATATCGTACGAAGATCTATTGGTAATTTTTATGACTACGCACAATCCCACAACCTTGAACCGTCAAGGTGCCGATAGAGGAACGCAATATCGATCAGTAATCTTCTATCATAATGAGGAGCAAAAAGTCATTGCTGAAAAGGTTTGTAAAGCCATGGCCAAATATTACGAAGACCCAATTGTAACTGAAATCAGTCCTTTGGACGTCTTCTATGAGGCCGAAAACGAACATCAGGATTTTTACAGACGCAACCCAAACCAAGGCTATTGTAATTACGTTATAACACCAAAATTGATGACGTTACGTAAGCTTCACGCAGATAAACTTAAAAGAGACGCTTAAAATATGACCGAAATTGGCCTTGGATTAGCTGCTCTTGGGCGTCCCGATTATATTAACATCAGAGAAAATAAACCCAAAGATAAATCTGTTAATGCCTACAGAGAAAATACATTCAATGTATTAGATGAGGCATATAGACTTGGTTTACGCCATTTTGATGTTGCCGCTTCTTATGGTTTTGGGGAACAATTTTTATTAGATTGGTTAAAAGCCAATGACCCAAGTGACGTAACTGTATCTGCCAAATGGGGCTACACCTATGTGGCCGACTGGCAGATTGGCTACACCGGAAAACATGAAGTTAAGGAGCACAGCCTCAAAAAGCTTAATGAACAATGGCAGTTTTCACAACAATTTATGCCCTGGCTGAGTCTTTATCAAATTCATTCGGCAACCTTGGAAAGTGGTGTCCTTGATAATAAAGAGGTTCATAAGCGATTATTTGAATTAAAACATAAACACGCTTTTAAAATAGGCATCTCAACGAGCGGCACCAATCAATCTGAGATTATTGAGAAAGCAGAATCCATTGTTGTGGAAGGTCTTTCATTAATTGATGCGTACCAAGTAACCTACAATGTACTGGAACAGAGCGTGCACAAAACGTTGCAAAACCTCAAACGTAATGGCAAAACCATTATCATTAAAGAAGCTCTGGCCAATGGCAGGGTTTTACCGTGGTATAAAAAATCACCCTATTCCGACTGTCTTGACATATTGAAGGAGCAGGCAAAAACTTTTAATGTTGGCATAGATGCAGTGGCCTTGCGCTTTGTAATAGATTCGTTAGAGCCAGATATGGTTCTAAGCGGAGCTTCAAACTGTCAACAATTGCATTCCAATATGGATTGTCTAAAATTTCAACTACCTTTAAAAACGCTAAATGAACTCTACGCATTGAAAATTGACTCCAAAACTTATTGGTCTGAGCGTAGCCAACTTAATTGGCAGTAAAATCGGTATGATGAGATATTACATTATAGGAATTGCTATTTTAATTGTTGCAATTATTGCCAATGCTGTAGCCATGAGGTTGGGTCTAAAAACTTGGTACGACTTTTTAAGCCTTCTAAAAGATTCTGGACTTGCAGGATTCAAAACTATAAATGTCTTGGATTATATATGGCTTTTTGTTGGGTATCCATTAACATTAGGATTTGGCTATTGGATTGGACAGAGAATTTACGATATACTCTTTTAAGCTTTAAATATGGAAAAAACGGTTTCTGAAGCAATTAAATACAGACGATCCACACGCGTCTATACAGATGAAGCTATTGACCCAGAAAAGGTCAAAGAATGTTTGGTTAATGCTTCGTTAGCGCCGACAAGTAGCAATCTTCAACTTTGGGAATTTTATCATGTTACAAACAAGGAAAAATTGAATGAACTCGCTAAGGCCTGTTTCAATCAAAATGCTGCAAAGACAGCACAACAACTCGTTATAGTGGTAACGCGAAAAGATCTTTGGCGCCAGCGCGCCAAAGCCAATATAGCATTCCTTAATAAAGCTTTTGACAAACCCAACCTAAGTGAGAGAATGCTAAAACGAAAAAAGCAAGCAACAGATTACTATTCCAAAGTGATACCAACAATTTATTTTGACATTTTTGGAATTTTGGGATTCCTAAAGTACTGGGCATTTCAGTTGGTTGGATTATTTAGGCCAATATACCGCCAAACCCGTCTTAGTGACATGCGTATCGTTGCGCACAAAAGTGCGGGATTAACGGCACAAAATTTTATGATTTCCATGGCGGCAATAGGTTATGATACCTGTCCTATGGAAGGAAGTGACACCCTTCGCGTTAAAAAGATTTTGAATTTACCTAGAGGTGCTGAAATCAATATGGTTATAGGCTGTGGAATACGAGATGAAGCTAAAGGTATTTATGGTCCACGCTTCAGAGTTCCCTTTGAAGATGTTTATCACAACATTTAGCTTATTGCCTATAATTTTCCAATCCTGTTTTCAACCACTCATAAAAATCATCTGGATTTGGCTCGTAGGCATTAGTGACATTGAGCAGTTCTAAATTATAATCCATTAACACATAATAAGGCTGTGAATTGTTTTTAAAATTAATGGTTTGCAACGTAGCCCACTTATCACCAATGGTTTCAATGTCCTTTACCGTTCCATTGGGTCTCAAATATTGAAACTGTTCTTCTTCGGGCAACAATTTCTTGTCGTCTACATATAAGGAAATTATAACATAGTTTTCGCTCAACATCTCATATACATCTGTTGTACTCCAAACCTGCTCTTCCATTTTACGACAATTGACACAAGCCCACCCTGTAAAGTCCAATAAGATAGGTTTATCCTGTTGTTTTGCTTGTGCTAAACCTAACTCTAAGTCTTTGTAACAATTTAGATCTAATGGACAATCTGAACTTTTATCGTACAAACTATAAAATAATGGTGGCGGAAAACCGCTCAACAGCTTCAAATTGGCATATTTGCTATTAGTTAAACCTGGAATTAGGTAAATAGCAAAGGCTAAGAACAACAAAGCTGTTGTTATTCTGTATTTACTTAATTTACCAACAGGGCCATCATGCGGAAATTTTATTTTTCCAAATAAATAGAGTACCAAGCCTATGGCAATTAAAATCCAAAGACCAATGAATACCTCGCGCTTTAGTAAGCCCCAATGTTCTACAAGATCTGCATTGGATAAGAATTTTAAAGCCAGCGCCAATTCAATAAACCCAAGAACAACTTTTACCGTATTAAGCCAACCACCTGATTTTGGCAAAGAGTTTAACCATTTGGGAAACATTGCAAAAAGACTAAAAGGCAGTGCCAGAGCAAGACCAAAACCACTCATGCCCATGGATAACTGCATAGCGCCACCATCAGCAGTTAAAGAACTACCAAGCAAAGTTCCCAAAATGGGACCTGTACACGAAAATGAGACAATAGCCAACGTCAAGGCCATGAAGAAAATTCCAATAAAACCGCCTATTTTATTGGCTTTGCTATCCATGGCAGCGCTCCATGATTGTGGTAAGGTTAATTCATAATAACCAAAAAACGAAAATGCAAATACTATAAAAATGATAAAGAAAATAATATTAAGGGTAACATTAGTGGAGATGTTATTGAGTATACCCGGGTCTAGTGAATCCAAAACATGGAATGGCAAACTCAACAAGACATAAATAAGGAATATGAAAAAGCCATATAACAAGGAATTTATAAGACCTTTATTGGAATCGCTACTGCTTTTCGTAAAAAACGAAACCGTTAAGGGTATCATTGGAAAAACACAGGGCGTTAACAGCGCTATAAGTCCACCTAAAAATCCCAAAAGAAAAATACTGAAGTAAGATTGTTCTTCTTCTGTTTTAGCCTGGTACTTGTCCAAGCCCTTAATATTCAATTCCAAGGCCTTAGACATACGCTCACTTCTCTCATCCACTGTAGCTTCCTCAGCCTGTATCTCAGAACCATCTAAAGTAATTCTAAAAGTAAAGTCCCCTGGAATACACTTTTCGTCATTACAGGTTTGATAATCTACGATAACTTCGATAAGATTTAAATCTGGATTCAGTACAGTAATCCTTTGTTTGAAGTCTGCTTCACCTTGAAATTTTTTAAGGTCAAGCTCAAAAACCTTGTCAAACTTGGGTTCTACTTTAGGCTCAGATGTTTCGCCTAGTAACTTATAGTTGCCTTCTTGATTATTAAAGGTGAATAAGGTTGGAATTGGGCCAATACCATCAGGTTCCTCTTGGGAATAAACGTACCAGCCATTATCAATGAATGCGGTAAAAGTGAGTTCATATTCTGTATCGGATACTTGTTCAATTTTATGATCCCATTTTACAGGTTCTAAAATCTGAGAAAAGGAAACTAATGAAAATAAAAAGGCAAAAATGCCAGTAAGCAGTCTATGTTTTAAATCCATAACATATTAAGTATATCGCAAATGTAAGCCTTGATGCTTTAGCTTTAACCATCAAAGATTCTTTTTATAATAACCTTAAGAATACCAAAAACTTTGACGGAACAAAAAACCGAGATAGCTCTCGGTTACGGTTTTAAGATTTTACCTCTATATCTAGTTTATCGCTGTGTTTCCATTTAGATATACCACCTTCTAAATCATAGATTTTCTCAAACCCAGCTTTCTTCATTTTTTCTGCACATTTGGCACTTCGTCTGCCTGACTTACAGTACAAAATTACAGGTTTGGTCTTGTCTAGCTTAGCAATGTCTTCATCAAACGTTGGCGACATAAAATCTATATTCTGAGCGTTAGCGATACGAATTTCATCATATTCCTGTGGTGTACGAACATCTATCAATTGTACATCCTCTAGCTCCAATATGGTCTGCATCTCTTCAGCAGTAACTAGTTGGATGCCATCTACGGTTTCTTTTTCTTTACAGCTCACCACCGCCACTACAAGAAGTAAAGAGAGCATCATTAATTTCATTTTTTTCATATTGATTTATTTTTTTAAATCGGCAACCTCGCCCTGCCATTGCGTGAAGCCACCTATTAGATTAAACGCATTTTTAAATCCTAATTGATTCATTATTGCACAGGCCTGGCCACTTCTTCCTCCCGCTTTACAATAAACATAGTAATTTTTGGATTTATCAAGTTTGTTTATTTCATCAATGAATCCCTGGCCTTTGTAAATGTCTATATGAATCGCATTTGGAATTATACCCATTTCAACTTCTTCTGCTGTCCTCACATCTAAAA
>CAZGDG010000068.1:8440-16098 GCA_964524415.1 uncultured Flavobacteriaceae bacterium | reverse complement strand
TCCTTCACGAAGTAACTCATGAACCTCTGGACTCGTATACGTCATATGGCATGACCGCTGTTCTTTTAGTGGCTTCGTAACATCTAAATAGGAGAACTTTTCAGGCCTATTGTCACCGGGTTGTTCTATCATTTTAGAATAGTCCAACGACCTACCATCTACCCTAGGCGGTGTACCTGTTTTCATCCTTCCGGCATCAAAGCCCAGTTCGATAAGCTGTTCTGTTATTCCTGTGGCTGCACGTTCACCTGCTCTACCACCACCAAAATTCTTATCTCCAATATGAATAAGACCATTTAAAAAAGTACCATTAGTAAGCACAACGCTTTTTGCTCTAACCTCAATTCCTAAAGAGGTTTTGACACCCACTACTTTATTGTTTTCTATCAAAAGTCCTGACACCATCTCTTGATAAAAATCTAGATTTGGCGTGTTTTCAAGCATTAAGCGCCATTCTTCAGCAAATCGCATACGGTCGCTTTGAACGCGCGGACTCCACATAGCTGGTCCTTTGGATTTATTCAACATTTTAAATTGAATAGCCGAATTGTCAGACACAATACCACTATACCCACCTAAAGCATCAATTTCTCGCACAATCTGACCTTTGGCTATTCCGCCCATGGCAGGATTGCAAGACATCTGGGCAATATTCTGAAGATTCATTGTTATCAGCAGGGTTTTACTTCCCATATTAGCGGCAGCTGCGGCAGCTTCACTTCCTGCATGCCCACCACCAACTACGACAACATCATAAACACTACTAAACATTTTGTAAATTTTTAATGTTCCACGTGGAACAAATACCAATTTCTAATTTCTTTTTGATGCCTTGTCATGGCATCTTTGGCGCGCAAAGATACATCTTACTTCCCAAATTGCGAAAGCTGTGATATGTAGTGGTCTTCTTTGGCTCGCATCAATATAATGTCAGCTGATGCTTTATCTTTATAGCCACAAAGATGTAAAACGCCATGTACCATAACTCTTGCAAGTTCCTTCTCAAAAATTACGTCGTACTCTTTGGCATTTTCAAGTATCCGTTCTACCGAAATGTAAATATCCCCATGTAATCTTTTTCCTACTGTGTAATCAAAGGTAATAATATCCGTTAGAGTATCGTGATTTAAATATTTGAAATTAAGCTCATGCAAATAGGCATCGTCACAGAAAATGTAATTCAGCTCACCTTCTTTTCGATTCTCGTCACTAATAACTTGCTCCAACCAATCAGACCATCTTTTTGGTTTTTTCAATTTAAAGTTGGTTTCGTAATTAAAATCAATCATTGTTTGCTTTGAAATACTCCTTTATTTTTTTCTTTACATGGTTTTGCAAAGGTAGCGGTTGTCTGTATAGTATTTCAGTTGAATTGAAAAATTCTCGAGCATCAGGTACTTTGGTAGAACCTTCCTGATTAAAAACTTCTTTATTTGTCTCGCTCTGTCTTTTTGAGTCTTCACCTTGTAGAAATGTAGCGTTTTCCAGTTTTAACAGTTGGTGCTGTAAATCCATCATCTTTTGAAGCGTTTGGTTAGTAAAGCCATAGTTTAATAAATCAGATTCGACATCCTCCATTTGTTTAATCAGCTCTCCTGCAGACTGAATTCTGCCCTCCTTAGCTAACTTATCTTCCAACGCTTGCCTTAGCTGTTGTTGTCTTTGGTATATTTCAAACAATCTTGCGTTTTGTTCTTCTTGCCCGCCTTGGCCGTAACCATCATTATTTTCTTTGCCAGAATTGTTGCCATTGCTACCTTCCCCACCTGATTTTCCATTCTGTCCGCGCTCCCCTTCACTACCCTCTGAATTCCCCATTTGATTACCATTTTGACCACTTTTCCCGTCATTGGACTCTCCTCCTTCTGATCCCTGATTACCTTCTTGCCCTTGTTGTCCCTTCTCGCCTTCCTGTCCTTTCTCACCTTTCTGTCCGTCTTGACCTTTCTCGCCTTCATCACCTTTCTGTTCCTCTTGTCCGTCTTGACCTTTCTCACCTTTCTGCATGCCTTCTTCCATTTCCTTTCGCAGTTCTTCTTGGGATTTAATGATATCTGGTAATTGCATTCCGCCTTCACCTTGACCAGGTGATGGGTTCATGGACAATTCCATATTGTCCAAAACATCACTTAAAAAGCTCGCTAATTCATTACTAGCCGTTATGGCGTATTGTTGGGCCGCCACTCCTTGATATATACTATTCTCGCTTAATAGGTCTAAAGCTTTATCGATATTAAAGTAGACATCGGTAATTTGCGCATTAACTCTTTCTGATAATTTTGGTTGTCTTAGCGACAATGCAAACAAGCTGTCATCTATATGCTCAAAATGTTCTCTGAGATTACTTTGTTTTATGATGTGCTTACCATAGTAGTTATTATCTACATCAATCGATTCAAAGGTGTTCATTAAAGCCTCTTGATCAAAGGAAAATAAAAGCAGATTCTCCAAGATTTGGCGTAACATATCAATGTCCTCAGCCATTTGATCACCGCCTCCGCCACCGCCAGACATCATTTGAGCCAACATTTCACTCATTTGTTTCATCTTCTTAGCTGCCTGCTTTTGTTTTTTACTGGCCTTTTGTTGTTGTGATTTTGACCCGTTGCTCTCTTGTTGGTCCGTTTCAGTGTTTTGCTGATCTAAAGCTTCTTTGGCCTCTTTTTGATCATACTCAATTTCGTCCTCCAAAAATTCGTCCCTGGGTACATCCATGGGCTTTTGCAGTCGCCTATCCTCTTGCTTTAAATCGTCTAAACTCTCTTGAATCTTTTTGAACTCTTTATTCAATTCCTCTTGTGCCTCGCTAGTGTTTTCCTTCTCTTTGTTTGAAAGGCGCTCTTGTTTTTTAGCCAATTCTTCCAATTCGTTGGCGATCTTTTCTACCTTCTTCATAACATAAAACCGCTTAGTTAGTTCTAAGAGCTGCTTCATGCTTCGCTGTTTGTTCTTATTTTGTTTGGCCAATTCCTCAAGTTTCTGTGCCAATTCTTCCTTGTTTATTTTATCCTTATATTCCTCTAGTTCTCTAAGTAACTCCTCATCTTTCTTTAGCTGCTCTTCATTTTCCTTTAGACGTTCCTTTAAATCCTCTTTAAACTCATCCTTCTTTTCCTGATTTTTCTGAAATTCCTCCAAATTGTCTTGAAGCTTCTTGTTGAAATTTTTCATTAGCTGCTCTTGCTGCTTCTGTCGCTTAATGAACTCTTCAAACCGCTTCTTATCGTTAAAATTCAAGCGATCCTTTTCCTTTTGAGTCTTAGAGAACTCTTCGAGTTTTTTGTCTTGTTCCTTTAACTTCTCAAACGTTTCGCTGATGTCATTTATGGTTTTTTTCTGCTCTTGTAATTGTTTTTGAGCTTCTTCTTCCTGCGTTGCCTTTCTAAAGGTGAAAACCTGGCTTTTTACGCTTTTATAGTTGTGTAGGGCGTCATTGTCAAACCCTTCAAAGTACAACTGGTAACTCTGCCCGTCAACAACTTTTGCTCCATCTGGAAAAACACTTACAAACTCACTGAAATTGGTTGTAGAAATAGGGATTTGTTTATAAGTTTTTTCGTCTTCATTGTCTATTGGATAATACACCAACTGAAGTTTGCTCAACCCGTAATCATCGCTGATCTGACCGTAAAACAATAGACGCTCCTCATTGAGGCTGTCCTTTTTCATCGTGATACTCAGCTCTGGGTATGCGTCTTTTACAACACCGATATTATAAGCTAGATTTTCATAGTCTTCAAGATTTGAGTTGCTCGTAGTGAGTGTATAGCTGAAATTTGAGAACAGTTGTCTGGACGCCTTAAAGGTATCTCCATCACTAGCTTCAAAATTTATGGTGTCCTTGGCGTATATTTTTACCTTATCTGTTGCCTTTGTTTTGGCCTTCCAGGTGATACGTGTGCCCTCTGGTATAATTGCAGAACCAGAGCTTTTAATTGTTTCGTCCTGCTTTTTTGTATAGCTTGGATAGTCCAATAGCATTTCAAAATTTAAGATATTAGGTGTGTTGAGTACGTTGAGTACATAGGGTTTGGACCTAACCTCATTGGCAACCAAAACAAACTCTGTGGTTGCTTTTGGGAGCTGAAATTCATATTGAAATTTACCGCCTCCCAGATTTTGAAGAAAATAGCTTTGGTTATTGAATTCTATTTGAACGGATTCGGGCACTAAATCTCCAACGGTTGTTACCTGGAGTAAAAAGTTTTTGCCCTCTATGGCCTCTAGGGCAGTATTACCAACGAAAAACTGAAACGGAGCAGGTGGTTCATACGCAGTTTTGTAATTCACAACACGCTCATAACTTGTGCTGAACCACTCAAATTTACCAGACACCCAAGATAGCAGTATTATGGCCAAGGGAATGGCAGCATACTTTAAATATTTGACATTGGATTTAAAATCAATGGCCGAGGTAAATGGTACTGGAGTCAACTCTTTGGACTTTTGATCAATGCTGGCCAGTAATAAGTCGGATTGCTCTGGGCTCTGGTTTAACTGTAAAATGTTTAGAAGCTTGTCATTAACCTCATTGAAATGGCGGCCTATCAAAGCAGAAGCTTTTTCGTAATCAATGCCCTTTCGTAATTTAAACAAATGCAATAAGGGCATTAAAATAAACTTCACAAATAAGCCTAATTCAACAATAACAAAGCATACAAAAAGCACAGTTCTTGCAGAAGTACTTAGCCATAGCATATGCTCAATAAACAACGTTAACAAAAAATAGAGCAAGCCAATGGCAAAAAACAAAATCAGCCCTTTAAGCAACTCATTAACATAGTACTTCTTAATGAACTGCTCTAATTTACTTATGATGATTTTAAAGTCTCTCATATTGCCTTATACAAGACTAATCTACAATTTTATTTTAATTACGATTTCGTTAAATTTGGTAAGATTCTGTTAATTTGAAATCCTTGTTTGTTAATTTTTAAGCCAGTTGCTATGAAAGACCTAAAATATTTAGCAGCATTTTCCATTCCGGCTACGGCCGTTCTAGGTCTCTATTTAAAAGGTTATTGGGTATGGGCTACGCCTATATTTGCTTTTGGCTGTATTCCAATTTTAGAGTTGATTTTCCCTATAGACAACAGCAATCTAGACGAGCAGGCTGCTGAAGATAAATTGAAGGATAAACTTTTTGATTGGTTGCTATATCTAAACCTACCCGTAGTTTACGGCATTTTAATTTATGCGCTTTTCACTATTACCAGCAATGGCCTAGAGCTCTATGAATTTATTGGGCTCATATTTTCCGTTGGTATCGTGTTGGGTGTTAACGGCATCAATGTTGGGCACGAACTTGGCCACCGTCAAAATACACCGGAACGCTTTCTGGGCAAAGCCCTTTTATTGCCATCCTTTTATATGCACTTTTATATCGAGCATAATTACGGCCACCACCTGCACGCTGCAACTCCTGAGGATCCTGCCACGGCAAGATACAATCAAAGCGTGTATTCCTTTTGGTTTACCTCTACCATTAGACAGTATTTTAATGCATGGCGTATTCAGAAGAAGCTTTTAAAAAATAACCGAAAGCCGTTATATTCCATAAAAAACGATATGCTATGGTATACGGTTCTGCAACTGAGCTATCTGTGTGTGGTTTATTTTCTGTTTGGCGCTAAGGGTCTTTTATTTGCTGTATTAGCAGGAATTGTTGGATTTATCTTGTTGGAAACCGTAAACTACATAGAGCATTATGGTCTGCTTCGACAAAAAACCAAGTCTGGACGTTATGAACGGGTCAAGGAAATTCATTCTTGGAATTCCAACCATGTTATAGGGCGCATAGTGCTATATGAACTAACAAGGCACAGTGACCACCACTATAAATCATCTAAAAAATATCAAATCCTGGATTGCCATGAGCAAAGTCCTCAAATGCCCTTTGGCTATCCTACTTCTATGGTTTTAGCTCTATTGCCGCCACTATGGTTTAAAATAATGAATAAGCGCATCCCAAAACAAATGATACTATCTTAAACGCCATTTCTTTGTTCTCTGTGGTTAGCAAACTATCTTTGCGGTTTAAATAATTAACCATGTCGAAACGAGTTCGTGTGCGCTTTGCGCCTAGCCCAACAGGACCTTTACATATTGGCGGTGTAAGAACTGCCCTTTTCAATTACCTATTTGCCAAAAAGCATGATGGTGATTTTGTCTTACGAATTGAAGATACTGACCAAAACCGCTATGTTGAAGGCGCTGAAGATTATATAATTGAGGCATTGAATTGGTGCGATATCCCATTTGATGAAGGGCCAGGAAAAGAAGGAAGCTTTGGACCCTACAGACAAAGTGAACGCAAAGCACTTTATGAAAAATATGTCAATAAGCTAATAGAGGAAGGAAAAGCTTATTATGCTTTTGACACAGCAGACCAATTAAATGCTCACAGAAAGCAACATGAGGCCGAAGGCAAAACCTTCATTTATAATTGGCATAATCGAGAAAAAGGTAGGTTAGTTAACTCCTTGGTCCTATCTGAAGACGAAACCAAGGGCAAAATAGCTTCTGGAGAAGATTATGTAATTAGATTTAAATCACCTCAAGACCAAATAGTTGAGTTAAAGGATATTATTAGAGGCGACATCAGTATAGATAGTAATACTCTAGATGACAAGGTCCTTTTTAAAAGTGACGGCATGCCAACCTATCATTTGGCCAATATTGTAGATGACCATTTAATGCAGATTACACATGTAATCAGAGGTGAAGAATGGTTGCCCTCATTGGCACTTCATAACTTGTTATACGATGCTTTTCAATGGGAAGCGCCTCAATTTGCGCATTTACCCCTTATTCTTAATCCTACAGGCAAAGGAAAGTTGAGTAAACGTCACGCATCTAAATTGGGTATTCCTGTTTTTCCATTGGAATGGACTAACCCAGATTCTAAAGAACATTCCCTAGGCTTCAGAGAGGAAGGCTATTTCCCAGAGACTGTTGTTAACTTCCTAGCTCTTTTAGGCTGGAACCCTGGAACAGAACAGGAAGTGTTTAGTCTCAATGACCTCATTACTAGTTTCGATTTAAATAAAGTACAAAAAGGCGGTGCACGTTTTGATCCTGATAAAACAAAATGGTTCAATCACCATTACATGCAGCAAAAGTCCGATTTAGAATTGGCACAAAGATTCAAGACCATTAGGCCCGAACTGGAAGCTATCGATATTAATTACATTGCTTTGGTTGTTGGCTTAATAAAGGAACGTGCTACATTCATAAGTGAATTTTGGGACTTAGGCCATTTCTTTTTCACGGCGCCAGAACAATACGATGATAAGGCCATTAAAAAAGCCATTAAAGCTGAGACTTTAGATTACATGCAAAAGGTGATAGAACTGGTTACGGCAACCCGAGAATTCACAGTAGAAAACCTGCAAACTAAAATTAAGGGCTGGATTACGGAAGAAAACATTGGTTTTGGAAAAGTGATGATGCCTCTTCGACTCTCACTAGTGGGTGCCTTACAGGGTCCAGATATTTTTGAAATTATGTTTATGATTGGTAAGAACGAAACGATAAAGCGTATCGACCAATTAATTCAATATCAGCTTTCCGAATAACATATCATAGAGTTGGTTAAAAAAACAGAAGGGCGGTCAATGAAAACATGGATTGATTGCCCTTAAATTTTTCATTATTAG
>CAZGDG010000068.1:3238-8340 GCA_964524415.1 uncultured Flavobacteriaceae bacterium | reverse complement strand
ATATCTACATTGTTTTCAGATAATTGAATATTATAGCTTACGTTGTACCATTTATGAGGAATATCTACCCACGCCGTTAATCCTCCAATATAGCCCGTCTGGGATTTTGTTTTAAAATTATCCGTTAAAATGTCAAACTGTGTCAACCCTCCTTGCAAGCCAATGCCGTTTCTAATAGCATAACGCTTATGTTGTGCATATGATGCTGTAACAAAACCTAGGGTAATGGCTACTAATACAAAGGGTTTAAGTCTTTTCATCTTGATTTGGAGCTTATTACAACAAACGTACTAAAAAGAATTAATATTACTTAAATTTATAAACGCATTCAACACACTTAAAATATTTTATCATGAGCAATTTTCTAGTTTATCCTTTTATTTTCTTGGGGCTTGTTATCCTTATTTCCTCATTTTTTATTGTAAAGCAGCAAACCGCTGCCATTATTGAGCGCTTTGGTCGCTTTCAAAGCATTAGACAGTCTGGTTTACAAATGAAAATTCCTTTGGTGGACAGAGTTGCGGGCAGGTTAAGTCTTAGAATTCAGCAATTGGATGTTATCATAGAAACCAAAACCCTGGACGATGTATTCGTGAAAATAAAGGTATCCGTACAATTTGTCGTTTTAAGAGAGCAGGTCTATGATGCCTTTTATAAGTTAGAATATGCTCATGACCAGATCACTTCGTTTGTATTTGATGTGGTAAGGGCCGAAGTGCCTAAAATGAAGCTCGATGATGTGTTCGTGAAAAAAGATGATATTGCTATAGCGGTAAAACGCGAATTACAAGAATATATGTCTGAATACGGTTATGATATCATAAAAACGCTGGTTACTGATATTGATCCAGACGCTCAAGTAAAAGCAGCTATGAATAGAATCAATGCTTCTGAGCGTGAAAAAATTGCAGCTCAATTTGAGGGCGATGCAGCGCGCATTCTTATTGTAGAAAAAGCAAAAGCGGAAGCCGAAAGTAAACGTCTCCAAGGACAGGGTATTGCAGACCAACGTCGCGAAATCGCTAGAGGTCTAGAGGAGTCCGTTGAAGTCTTAAACAGGGTTGGAATAAACTCACAAGAGGCCTCGGCATTGATTGTTGTTACACAACATTATGATACTTTGCAATCGCTTGGAGAGGAAACCAATAGCAACCTGATTCTATTGCCCAATGCGCCTCAAGCTGGAAGCAATATGTTAAACGATATGGTAGCTAGTTTTACAGCTAGCAATCAAATTGGTGAGGCCATGAAAAATGCTAATAACAAAAAAGAATAGTATCGTATGGATACTATTCTTTAATCAATTTTAAGTGATGCTTGTATCTTGGTTAAAGGCCGCATAAGATAGCACCCATAACTGTTGTGGTAATAATCCAATATCCTGAATTTACCAAAATATATTTAGGGCTTTTGCGCTCAAAAAGCGCTATTGTTCCTAGAATTGGCAAAGCACCCAAAACCCCAAAAATGCTACCGTGTAAAGCACCGTGTTTAAAGGTTCTAAAAACGTTGCCATAATCGCTCATAAATGCGTCATAAGACGGTTTTGCTAATTCAGGTTTTGCACCTACCATGCCAAAGGCTCCAAATTGATGATTGGTAAATTGCATTAAAAGCACGGCCAAAAGAGCAGCAAATAATAGTGCCAAAGCGAAAATAATTCCGATTTTACCGGACCTCATCTTTTCTTCTGTCATGCCAGACTCTCGCATCCAAATATGGCCGAAACCAATATTGGGATTGTACCAAACAGCTCCGATGACCAAAGCAGCTACAGCTGCAACAGGGATTGCAACAGGATTTACAGGAATTTCCATAGTTTGAAAGATTTTAGTTAGTATTTGAAAGGTACAAAAAAACCCCTAAGACAATACTTAGGGGTCTATAATATAAAACGTTATGTCATTTAAATGCTAAATGCTTCTCGCCTCTTCCGCGAGTAATTGATTTTCATCATTAAGCGCATTTTTAATAAAATCCTCAATTTGTTCATTGGGCTTTAAACCATTTTTAAGGAGCTCTTTTAATGTAATCATAACGGCGATTCTGGTACCAGTCTTTTTTACAGAAGTACCGAACAACGGTTCAAGCTCTTCATAAGAAACATCTTGAGCTAAGTGTTTTATTTCTGCTTTTGCCTTTTCCTGTTTTTCTAAAGGTAAATTTGTGTATTTCTTACCTAATTGTTGAATAAGGCTCAATGCACTGCGCTTTTGTTGCGGATTGTTTTGTGGTGTGTTTTTAGGCTTGTTACCCGGTTTAGACTTCTTGGCCCAACTATCGCGTAATCCAACTGTTTTATTAAATACCAGGTTATTAGGTTTAGAGTCACTATCTACCACAAAGTATCCTATGCGCTGAAATTGAAATCTCTCGCCAGGTTTGGCCGAAGCCAATCCAGATTCTAAATAGCCCGTTTTTATCTTTAAGGAATCTGGATTAAGAAACTCCATAAAATCTTTTTCTTTGTCAGCGTCTGGAGCCTCGTGCCCAAATAGGCGGTCATATTCGCGCACTTCTGCTGTGATGGCATGCTTCACAGACACCCAATGCAAAGTGCCCTTAACCTTCTTATCGGTATTGGTGTCGTAGGTACAATGTACTTCTTGTATTTGGCCGTTCTCATCTTTAATCACCTTATTGGCCGTTATAATGTAAGCGTTCTTTAAACGCACCTCGCCACCTAATGTTCATCAAAAGTAAAATACTTTCTGCCTGCTTCTTCCCTAAAATCTTCACGCTCTATGTATATTTCTCTTGAAAATGGAATTTTCCTGTATCCAGCGTTTTCGTCTTCTTGGTTATTTTCGGCCTCTAACCATTCTTCTTTGTCTTCTGGGTAATTGGTTATAACAACCTTAACCGGATCGAGTACCGCCATTACCCTATTAGCCGTTTTGTTTAAATCTTCCCGAATACAAAACTCCAATAAAGAAACATCAATTATATTTTCCCGTCTTGCCACACCAACCTTTTCAATAAAATTCCGAATTGATTTAGGTGTATAACCTCGACGCCTTAAGCCAGAAATTGTGGGCATGCGCGGATCATCCCAACCTGATACGATACCATCTTCAACCAAACGCAACAATTTGCGTTTGCTCATTACAGTGTAACTTAGATTTAGCCGAGCAAATTCCCGTTGTTTGGGAACTAACGGTAATTTATTTTTACTATACTCAAAGACATTATCCCTAAACCAATTATAGAGCTTTCTATGTGGTTTGAACTCTAGTGAGCACAAAGAGTGGGAAATCTGTTCGAGATAATCGCTTTCGCCATGGGTCCAATCATACATCGGATAAATACACCAGTCATTACCTGTTCTATGGTGACGAGCATACATAATACGGTACATTATTGGATCTCGCATCAACATATTAGGGTCTGCCATATCAATCTTGGCGCGTAAGACATGTTCGCCTTCCTTAAATTCCCCAGCTTTCATTCTAAGAAATAAATCCAAGTTTTCCTCAACGCTTCGATTTCGATAAGGACTATTGGTTCCTGCTTGGGTTGGTGTGCCTTTCTGTTCTGCAATTGCTTCAGATGATTGGCTGTCTACATAAGCTTTTCCATCTTTAATAAGCAATACGGCCCAATCAAATAGTTCCTGAAAATAATCTGAAGAATACAATTCCTTGTCCCATTTATAGCCAAGCCAACTTATATCGCGTTTTATGGCATCCACATACTCTTGTTCTTCCTTAGATGGGTTGGTATCATCAAAACGCAAATTAACCGGAGCATTGTACTTTTCGCCAAGACCAAAACTAATGCCAATGGCCTTGGTATGACCAATATGCAAATAGCCATTGGGCTCTGGCGGAAAACGAAAGCGCAACTGCTCTTTTGGCATTCCGTTTGCTAAATCTTCTTCAATGATATGCTCAATGAAATTGAGCGACCTAGTTTCTTCTGACATCGATTTGAATTAAATAAATTAACCTTGAAAAATACAGAGGTTAACATCTGGCAAAATTAAGTAAAATGTAACATTTATAGCGTATACCACACCTATAGTTGTATATAAATCAAAAATCACAAAACCTATGCATTACAAATGTCCTAAATGTAATAATACAACCTACGATATTGACCAAATACAAGCAACCGGAGGGACTTTTTCAAAATTATTCAATATTCAAAATAAAAAATTTACGACCGTAACCTGTAAAAATTGTACGTATACCGAGTTTTTTAAAGCTAGCACAAGCACCATCGGCAATATTTTCGACTTTTTCACAAACTAAGATCTAGTATAAGATTTATTTAAATTATAGAACATAAATTTCCCTTTTAATAAAAGGTAAACTACTTTCGTCGACGTATTTTTGCGATATGGGAACAATTAAACTAAAAAACGTACGGATCTATGCCAATCACGGTTGCTTAAAGGAAGAGAGTGTTATTGGTAGTGACTACAGGGTTGATCTTAATATTAAAACAGATTTATCCACTTCAGCGGTTACGGACGCCCTGAGTGATACGGTAGATTATGTGTTTCTGAATAAAGTTATTAGGGAAGAAATGGCAAAACCCTCTAAATTATTGGAAACCGTGGCGGAACGTATATTAAACCGTATCTTAACTGAAGATACTCGAGTGAAAAAAGCTACCGTTGCCGTAAGTAAATTAAACCCGCCTATAGGTGGTGATGTTGAAATGGTAACAATAGAGTTGACAAAGAAGCGAAAATAAGCTCTTAAATGGTGAAAAACCTTAAATATTTATATATTTGCTCACGCTAAATAAGGCGTCTTGGCCGAGTGGCTAGGCAAAGGTCTGCAAAACCTTGTACAGCGGTTCGAATCCGCTAGACGCCTCAGAAAATCCTCAATTTAATTGGGGATTTTTTAATTTATAGGATTAACCTTATCTATTTGCTCTTTACCCTTCTCATAAAGGTTTGGAAAAAGACCTTGCGATAGCAATAAAATACCGAAACCAAGAATGACTAAAGCTATAATCTTTTTAGTCTTAAAAATACGTCTTGGGGTGAGCTTGCTTTTGAGCCTCTTAGCAGCGGCTATTTTTATAAGATCGGTAACAAAATAGGTTACTAACATCGTCCCGATGAAGATTAAAGTACCATTCTCAGA
>CAZGDG010000068.1:0-3138 GCA_964524415.1 uncultured Flavobacteriaceae bacterium | reverse complement strand
TAACAAAATAGGTTACTAACATCGTCCCGATGAAGATTAAAGTACCATTCTCAGAGGAGGTAAGCGAGGTGCCAATGACGATAAAACCCAGCCATCCCAATAAAACGCCTATGTTTATGAAGTTTAAAAGAAACCCTTTTACGAAGAGTTTTCCATAATGCTTCTTCGGTAATTTAACCCTGTGATGCTCCCTTACTATTGATCTAAAGGACTTTGATGTTTTAATGAATGATATAACACCATAGACCACCAATAATACACCTCCAAAAATCAGAAAGTTAGGATCGTCCTTGATTTTATCAATGAGCTTATTTGTACTGTAAAACGCTAAAAGTATAAAAATGATATCTGCAAAAATGACGCCCAAATCAAAAATAACAGCACTTTTAAAGCCTTTCGTAGCGCCTGTTTCCAATAATACAAAGAAAACAGGCCCAATGGTAAAAGCAAGGATAATACCAAAAGGAATGGCCGTTAAAATATCATCGATCATTGAAAGTGGCTGTTTTCACAAAAATAGAAAATATGTAAGGAATATTAAATGAGCGCTGGATTAGCCCAAGAATACCTTACTGATGAGTAAATCCTATAAAAGATTTATGCTGGAAGCCTTTCTCTAATGCGCTACTTTTACCGCAGTTCCTGTAACGGATACCATAGCATAATTGCTGGTGGTCAACTCAATTTCAATTTTTATGCCTACAACGGCATTGGCGCCAAGATTCCTAGCATTTTCTGTTAAGGCTTGAAAAGCTTTTTCCTTGGTAGCATCAACACTATCCTGTATTTTTTTCATGTATTTAGACATACTGAATCCCATGGCTAGAACTTCATCGTGCAACGCAACACCAGTAACAATACCCAAGTAATCTACTATTTTAAAGCCTTCTATTGAATTGGTTGTGGTTAATATCATAATAATTAAGGTAGCGCTATTTCCGTATTATAAAACTAACAGATACTAAATTAAAATCCAAAATCGCGCTTAAGATTCGGCTTTACCAATCATGTAAAAGTCGAGGTGTTTTTTAACTAAATCTGTATTTTTTACTTTAACGACTACCTCATCACCAAGCTGATACATTGTTTTGGAATGCCTACCAACCATAGCATAATGATCTTTATCAAAGTCATAAGTATCATCCTTCATATCCCTAATACTTACCATACCCTCACATTTGTTGGCTATGATTTCAACATATATGCCCCAATCCGTTACACCAGATATTACACCTAAAAATTCATCATCTTCATGATCTTGCATAAATCTAATTTGCATGTATTTAATGGAATCGCGCTCTGCCTTGGTGGCTAGATACTCCATATTACTACAGTGTTTACACTTGTCTTCATAAACCTCTTCATTAGCAGATTTACCGCCATCTAAGTAGCGCTGCAATAATCGATGCGCCATCACATCAGGATAGCGCCTAATGGGTGACGTAAAATGACTATAGTAATCAAAAGCCAATCCATAATGCCCAATATTATGTGTGGTATACTCTGCCTTAGCCATAGTGCGTATAGCCAACGTATCCACTAGATTTTGCTCTTTTTTTCCTACAACATCGGTTAGTAATTTATTTAAGGATGATGAAATTGAACTTCTATTCTTAAAATTCAATTTATGCCCAAACCGCCCTACAATGGTTTGCAATTGTGCCAATTTAGATTCATCGGGTTCATCGTGAACACGATAGACAAAGGTTTTCTTAGGGTCTTGTTTTCCAACAAACTCTGAAACCTTTTTATTTGCCAGAAGCATAAATTCTTCAATAAGTTTATTGGCGTCTTTACTTGTTTTAAAGAAAACTCCTGTAGGATTATTAGCTTCGTCCAAGCTAAATTTAACTTCGACCTTATCAAAAGAAATGGCTCCAGATCGCATACGCTTGGCTCGCATTTTTTTTGCAAGGCGATCTAAAACCAAAACGGCCTCCGCAATTTTAGGATCCGTAGTGTAGGATTTCCCAGTTAAGGACACTTCTTCCGGTATGTTTGTTTTTAATTGAGAAGCTACAATACTTCCCAATATTACGCTAGGATTGTTTTCAATTATAGCTTGAGCCTCTTCATAGGAAAATCGTGTATCGCTATAGGTCACTGTTCTTCCAAACCATTGGTGCTTCACCTCTCCTCTATCGTTTAACTTAAAAACAGCAGAAAAGGTATATTTTTCTTCGTGAGGACGCAGCGAACACGCTTTATTGGATAGAATCTCAGGCAACATAGGCACTACCCTATCCACCAGATAAATTGAGGTGGCACGCTCATAAGCTTCGTCATCTAAAACCGTATCTGGCCTTACATAATGTGATACATCGGCAATATGGATACCTATTTCATACAAACCATTATCCAAGACTTTAAAAGACAAGGCATCGTCAAAATCCTTAGCATCTTTCGGGTCTATGGTAAAGGTTAAATCCTTACGCATATCGCGACGTTTGGCAATTTCTTCTTTGGTAATAGACGTATCTAATTGATTGGCAAAGTCTTCAACTTCTTTAGGAAACTCATGAGGTAAGCCATACTCAGCCAAAATAGCATGAATTTCAGTGCTGTGTTCGCCAGGTTTTCCCAAAACCTCAATGACTTCACCATAAGGTGAACTCGCTTTTTCTGGCCAATCCGTTAAACTTACTACAACTTTATCACCGTCTTGAGCTTTTTTGGTCTTATTGATAGGAACAAAAATATCCGTGTACATTTTTGTACTGTCTGGTACTACAAAAGCGAAATTTTTCTTCTCTTGAACTTGGATTGTTCCTACATACTGGGTTTTTCCGCGCTTTATAATGTTAGTAATTTCACCTTCTTGCTTTCCACGATGTTTTCTGCGGTAGGCATAGAATTCAACTTCATCTCCATCAAGAGCCTTGTTCAGGTTATTGGAAGCCACAAAAACATCATCCTCAAAGTCATCTGAAATAATATAGCCATTACCCTTGGCACTCATATCCAAAATCCCGGTAAAATACTCTGTGTTTACGACAGCTTTAAATTTACCACGCTCAACCTCTTCTATATCCCCTTTAGCCTTAAGTTGTTGAAGTTTCTTAATGATTTGATTACGACTGCTAGCGTCATCAACACCAAGCTTTGAGGCAATTTGTTTATAATTAAAGGTTTTGTTCC
>CAZGDG010000067.1:0-16340 GCA_964524415.1 uncultured Flavobacteriaceae bacterium | reverse complement strand
GCAGCTGATTTCAATGGGATGACCGTTGCTGATAAATTAATCGAACAAACAGGTGTTATCGGTGAGAAATTAGACATCAACGCTTTTGAAAAAATCGAAGCGCCATTTGTTGGGTCTTATATCCATGCTGGTAATAAAATTGCTTCTATGGTTGGCCTTTCAGACAATGTTGAAGGTGCTGAGACCGTAGCTAAAGATGTTGCCATGCAAGTTGCTGCCATGAATCCTATAGCTCTTGATGAAGATGCTGTAGATGCAGAAACAGTAGAAAAAGAAATTGAGATCGCTAAAGATCAGTTGCGCCAAGAAGGCAAACCAGAAGCTATGTTAGACAACATTGCAAAAGGTAAGCTAAAGCGTTTCTTTAAAGACAATACCTTGGTTAACCAAGCCTTTATTAAAGATAGTAAAGTTAGTGTCGCAGACTATGTTAAGTCTATCGGTGACGTTAAGGTTACATCTTACAGTAGAGTAGCTTTAGGATAGCCATTCAAAATTAAATAAATTAAAAAGTCTCCATTGGAGGCTTTTTTTTTGATTTTTTTTCGCTTTTAAGACTAGCAATAATTATGTAGTTTTGTTTGATTTGTAATTAGCGTTCATCTCAATTAAAATTTGAGATTAAATTTTAGGTTACAACTATAATAATAGACCATTACAGCCACTGATGAAATACAATAGAATACTACTCAAACTATCTGGAGAAGCCCTAATGGGAAAACGCCAATACGGCATTGACCCTGAACGGCTAGCGGAATACGCACAAGATATTAAATCCATTACGGATAAAGGCGTTCAGGTTGCCATTGTTATTGGTGGTGGAAATATTTTTAGAGGCGTAGCAGGAGCTAGTAATGGGATGGATCGCGTTCAAGGCGATCACATGGGAATGTTAGCTACAGTAATCAACGGCCTAGCGCTTCAGAGCGCTCTCGAAGACGCTGGCATACCAACACGGCTGCAATCGGCCATAAAAATTAATGAAGTTGCAGAGCCTTTTATTCGAAGAAAGGCGCTTCGACATTTAGAAAAGGGGCGCGTAGTTATCTTTGGAGGAGGAACAGGTAACCCTTATTTTACTACAGATTCTGCAGCAGTGCTCAGAGCTATTGAAATTGAGGCAGATGTTATCTTAAAAGGAACACGCGTAGATGGAATTTATAACACGGATCCAGAAAAGGACAATTCAGCCATAAAATTTGATGACATCACTTTTGAAGATGTCCTGAGAAAAGGCTTAAAGGTTATGGACACCACTGCATTTACGTTAAGTCAAGAAAATAAGCTCCCAATTATTGTTTTTGACATGAATAAAAAAGGAAATCTACTTAAAGTAGTTTCTGGTGAAAATATAGGGACCAAGGTTAAATTGTAAACATAGCAAGGGCTATCATAGCTCAATTAAACAATACGTTATGAACGAAGAAATTGAATTTATTTTAGACACGGCCAAGGAAGCCATGGAAGCTGCCGTAAAACATCTGGAAAAAGAGTTTGTTAACATTCGCGCGGGCAAGGCCAGTCCAGCCATGTTAGGCAGTGTTATGGTGGAGTACTACGGTTCTCAAACACCTTTGAATCAAGTCGCCAATGTAAATACACCCGATGGTAGAACAATTTCTGTACAACCATGGGAAAAAAGTATGCTACAGGAAATAGAACGCGCTATAATGCTGGCAAATATAGGCTTCAACCCTATGAATAATGGAGAGATGATAATCATTAACGTTCCTCCGTTAACAGAAGAGCGCAGAAAAACTCTGGCAAAACAAGCAAAATCAGAAGCCGAAGATGCAAAAGTTGGTGTAAGAAGTGCTCGCAAAGAGGCCATGAACGACATTAAGAAAGCCGATGTTTCTGAAGACCTTCAAAGCAACGCAGAAATTGATGTACAAGAATTAACGGATAAATACGTTAAGCGTATAGACGACATTCTAGATGTCAAAGAAAAAGAGATTATGACCGTGTAGTACTAAAACTCATAAAAAACATCCCATGTAATAGCCATGGGATGTTTTTTTATACTCTATTCAAATGATTAAGCATTTACTGGTTGTTCTTTCAATGGTTTTTCTAACAACCAGTGTTGCTCAAAATCCGGTTAGCCAAGAAAAAGATTCCATCAAAAGGGAAAAAGACTCTATTCGTAAAGCAGCGTTTTTTAAAAATTTAGGTAATGGCTATTTACCTATTAGTTTCTTTAATCTAGATTTAAGATATCTCATAAAATTTAATCAGTATGAAGGCTTTAGAACTGGCCTTGGCGGTACCACCAATGATAAATTCTCTAAAATTTATCGTCTAAACGCCTATGGCGTTTACGGATTTAGGGATAAACGCTACAAATACAGTTTTGGTGGTGGCTTCAGAATACACGAACCAACAAATACTTGGATAAACCTTAGTTATACCGATGACCTACAAGAAACCGGTAGCTCAACCTTTCTTACGGATAAGCGCTATTTTACTTTCTTTGAGCCACGACTTTTAAACATAGATTTATTTCATAGGCACATTACAAAAACGGTTGGTGTAGAGCATCAAATCTCCCCACGCCTCTTATCGGAGACCCAGTTATCTACTAGTAAAATAGACCCAACTTACAATTACACCTTCGTATTGGGTGACGAACAATTTACAAACTACGACTTGAGCATGGCCAAGGTGAGCCTACAATGGAGTCCGTTTAGTATTTATGAAATTGTCAACGATAGAGCTGTAGAAAAAAAGAATGGGTATCCCAAATTTACATTGCAAGTGACACAGGCCTTTAGTTCTGTATTTGGGAGTGATTTTACCTTTACTAAATTAGATTTCAGAACGATTCAGCGCTTTATGCATCGTAATGAAAGTACTACGGAACTTACACTAGTTGCCGGAATTGCTGGCGGAGAAGCACCTTTAACCCATCTCTATCACGCCTATCCAAACAACATTAATAAAGAAACTATTCTTCAACGTTTTTCGGTGGCCGGACTCAATAGTTTTGAGACCATGTACTTTAATGAATTCTTTAGCGATAAATTCTCTACACTTCAGTTTAAACACTTTTTTAAACCCTTTAAATTTTCTGAATGGTTTAAACCCCAACTCGTTCTCATTTCTAGATTTGCACTTGGCGATATGAACAGTATTGACCGACACCAAGGGCTTACATTTAACACCTTAAATCACTTGTACACTGAATCTGGATTTGAAATCAATAAGCTGATTTTCGGTTTTGGATTGAGCTTCGCATACCGCTATGGGGCTTATCATCTGCCCAATTTTGAAGACAATATTGCCTTTAAATTTACATTCAATCTATCGCTGTAGTATAAAAACACACTAATGAACGGGCATAAATTCAACTTAAAACTTTAGGAGAAAGAGCTCTCAATAAGCTATCGGTTACTATGAAGAAAAAATGCAGTAGCACCAGAAGAATTTTTTATTTCGATACGAAATGAAATTCTAATGTTAAAGCCTTCGTAACCCCTTGTAAAATCTTTCTAAAACCTCATTTTTTCCTATAGCTTTTTTCTACCTTTGCGGCTCATTTTCAGAACTGCATGCTTAAACTTTTAACAACTGGATTTTGGGAGGCTGTTGCACGACTTATTCTTCGCAATAAAATCTTTATTCTTATTGCAATTGCAGCAGCAACCATTTTTTTAAGCCTGCAGTGGAAGAACATGCGGTTTACTTACACCGAAGCCAATCTTCTGCCAGATGATCACGAGGTAAATCTCACGTACAATGCGTTTTTAGAAATTTTTGGAGAAGAAGGCAACCTCATTGTTCTTGGCATTAAAGATTCTAGCGTATATGAGGTTGAAAAATTGAATGCATGGAATAACCTAGCAGAGCGTTTTAAAGCCTATGACGAGATTGAGACCGTAATCTCTATCAAAGATCTGCAAAAACTGGTTAAGAATACAGATGAGAAACAGTTTGAGCTAGAACCATTTATCCAAGATTCCATATCGAGCATTGAGGAAATCAAACAACTTCAAAACGACTTGTTTAAGAAGTACCCTTTTTATGATAATTTTTTGTTCAATGCCCAGACAAAAACCCTTAGAACAGCATTATACCTAAAAAAGGATATTGTGAACACCTCTGTACGTAAAGATTTTATCATTGAGGATTTACAAGCGGAGATTGAAGCGTTTGAAAAAGCAAACAACCTTGATGTTCGCGTGTCTGGGATGCCCTATATACGCACTTTAAATTCACAAAATATTGTTGATGAAATCGGCATATTTATCGTTGCCGCACTGCTGGTTACTTCTATAATTTTCTTTTTCTTCTTTAGGTCGTTCAGAGCTACCTTCATTTCATTAATTGTAGTTTGTATTGGTGTCATGTGGACCTTTGGTATCCTTGGGCTTCTCAATTACGAAATCACCGTTCTAACAGCTCTTATACCGCCTCTGATTATTGTTATTGGCATTCCCAACTGTATTTTCTTAATTAATAAATACCAACATGAGGTTAAATCTCATGGCAATAAGGTAAAATCCCTACAACGGGTTATTACCAAAATAGGAAATGCAACGTTAATGACAAACGTTACTACAGCTTCTGGCTTTGCCACCTTTATTCTTACAGAAAGTAAACTATTAAAGGAATTTGGTATTGTAGCATCGTTGAGTATCCTGGCCATTTTTATCCTATGTCTTCTTATCATTCCTATTATCTACACGTTTTTACCTTATCCTAAAGATAGACATCTGGAACATCTTAATAAGCGCTGGATTGGTGGTTTTGTAGATTGGATGGAGCGCATGGTAAAACACAAAAAAATAACTATTTACACCACAGCCGTTATCTTGATGATGGCGAGTATGATCGGAATCAATCAAATTAAGATTTCCGGTAGCCTCATTGAAGACATGCCCAAAAACAAACAATTTTTTAAAGACATCCGTTTCTTTGAAAACGAGTTTAATGGAATTATGCCATTGGAAATAATGGTAGATACCAAACGTAAAAAGGGTGTAATGAAACTGGCCACCCTTAAGCGCATAAACGAGGTTGAAGAATTAATAAATGACATCCCAGAATTATCTAAACCAATTTCAGTTGTAAGCTTGGTAAAATACAGTAAACAGGCCTATTACAACGGCAACCCAAAATACTACCAACTGCCAACCAGCCAGGAAAACAGTTTCATATTGTCATATGCTAAAAACTCTAATTCTGATGTAGACTTGCTCAAGAATTTCGTTGACAGCACTGGTCAATACGCACGTATTACCACCTTTATGAAAGACATAGGCACAGATAAGATGGAACGTATCCAGGAAGATATCCAAAATAAAATCAATAAAGTATTTCCCAAGGAACGTTATGACGTCACTATGACAGGAAAGGCTTTGGTGTTTCAAAAAGGTACCAAATATCTTGTACGGAATCTCATTATTTCATTATCACTAGCCATATTTCTCATATCGCTCTTTATGGCGTATTTATTCCGTTCATTTAGAATGATCATTGTATCACTCATCCCAAACCTACTTCCTCTATTGGTTACCGCTGGTCTCATGGGTTATCTGGGTGTGCCCATAAAACCATCAACAATTTTAGTATTTAGTATAGCCTTTGGTATATCTGTAGATGACACCATTCACTTCTTAGCCAAGTATAGACAAGAATTGCAGGCCAATCATTGGAAAATTAGGAAATCTGTGTATGCGGCATTGAGAGAAACTGGAGTAAGTATGTTTTATACCTCCATAGTGCTGTTCTTTGGATTTTCAGTGTTTACCATCTCAAGCTTTGGTGGCACAGTAGCGCTTGGTGCTTTGGTTTCAATAACTCTATTGTTTGCTATGTTGTCTAATTTGTTATTATTGCCGTCTTTACTTTTATCATTAGAGCGAAATATTGCAAATAAAGAAGTTTTAAGAAAACCAGCGATTGATATCATTCCCTCCGAAGATGAGGATTTAGATAAATAAGAATAAGATGTATTTTAGCACTTTAAATTAACATTCCATGACATCAAAAACCGTAGCTGAGTTATTGGCTAAAGACATAACATTAGAAGAAGTTTCTGTAAAAGGATGGGTAAGGACGTTCAGAGCAAACAGATTCATTGCCTTAAATGATGGATCTTGCCTAAATAATATTCAATGTGTTGTTGATTTTGAAAATTTTACTGAAGATATATTAAAGCGCATTACAACTGGTGCCGCTATACATGTTACTGGTGATTTGGTTGAAAGCCAAGGCAAGGGTCAGTCTGTGGAAATTCAAGTTAAAGACTTAAAGGTTTTAGGAGATTCGCATCCTGAGGAGTACCCAATTCAACCTAAAAAACACACCTTTGAATTCCTCCGGAAAAATGCTCATTTACGCACACGTACCAACACCTTCAGCGCCGTTATGCGCTTACGATCATCGTTATCCTTTGCCATACATAAATATTTTACGGAAAATGGGTTCTATAACATGCATACGCCTATTATTACAGGAAGTGATGCAGAAGGAGCAGGAGAAATGTTTAGAGTATCTACCCTAGACCCTAAATCGCCTCCCTTAAATCCGGATGGTTCTGTAAATTACAAGGAAGACTTTTTTGGTAAGGAAACCAATTTAACGGTGTCTGGGCAGCTAGAAGCAGAAACCTATGCCATGTCATTAGGTAAGGTGTACACCTTTGGACCAACCTTTAGAGCTGAAAATTCTAACACCTCTAGACATTTAGCAGAGTTTTGGATGATCGAACCAGAAGTGGCTTTTATGGATTTGGATGGAAACATGGATTTGGCAGAAGATTTTCTTAAAAGCGTACTCAACTATATTTTAGAGAACAATGCCCAGGATTTAGAGTTTCTTGAAAAACGTCTTATCGACGAAGAAAAAACAAAACCCCAAGCAGAGCGCAGCCCAATGCCGCTTATTGAAAAAATAAAATTTGTAGTTGACAATAATTTTAAGCGGGTTAGCTATACTGAGGCCATTGAGATTTTGAAAAATTCTAAACCCAACAAAAAGAAGAAGTTTAAATATTTAATTTCTGAATGGGGCGCTGACCTACAATCTGAACACGAACGCTATTTAGTGGAGAAACACTTTAAATGTCCTGTTATCTTATTTGACTATCCGGCTAATATCAAAGCGTTTTACATGCGTTTAAACGAGGATGGAAAAACCGTGAGAGCTATGGACATTCTATTCCCAGGTATTGGTGAGATGGTTGGTGGTTCACAACGTGAAGAACGTTTAGAGGTCCTAAAAGAAAAGATGAAGGCACTGGACATTCCGGAAGAAGACCTTTGGTGGTATCTCGATTTGAGAAAATATGGCACAGCCGTTCACTCTGGCTTCGGACTTGGTTTTGAACGCTTAGTGATGTTCGCCACAGGCATGGGCAATATTAGGGATGTTATCCCATATCCACGTACGCCCCAAAATGCAGAATTCTAGGACCAATAAAACCTAGAGTTAGTAGAAAGCTGCTAGGTTTTTTTATATTTTTATAGTAATTCTTACACGCACTCATGGCCTTAAAGCAGTTTTTACAATTTAAACTTTCTCAAAAGCTCTCGCCACAGCAAATTCAGTTAATGAAACTGATTCAATTGCCTACCCAGGCATTTGAACAGCGCTTAAAACAAGAGCTTGAGGAAAACCCTGCTTTAGATACCGGCAAGGATACAAATACAGAGGATAGTTTAGACGAATTTGACAATTCTGCAGATGACTACGATGACAATGATGTCATTGATGCCGAAGATATTAATGTAGACGAATATCTTAGTGACGATGAAATACCAGACTACCGCACGCAGGCCAACAACTATAGTTCCGATGATGAGGAAAAGCAAATTCCCTATGCCTCGGGCACCACATTCACCCAGCACCTTATCAATCAGTTAAATACCTTTAGGCTAGATGAGCAGGAAGAAGAAGTCGCCTACTTTTTGGTTGGAAGCGTTGACGATAGCGGCTACATAAGACGGTCGCTCTCTGATATCACGGACGACCTGGCCTTTACCCAAAATGTTTACACTACGGAAGAAGAGGTTGAAAAAATACTCCATATTGTACAGCAACTAGATCCACCAGGCGTCGCAGCAAGAAATTTACAAGAGTGCTTAAGTATCCAACTCCACAGGAAGCCTAAGACCGAATCTATTGAATTAGCTATTTCTATCATTGATGATGCCTTTGAGCATTTTACGAAAAAGCACTACAAAAAGTTAATGCAAAAATTCAACATTAACGAAGACCAACTTAGAGAAGCTGTTGAAGAGATCGAGCGCCTCAACCCAAAACCAGGAGGTACATACGCTGGCAATAACAGAATTATAGAACACATTGTTCCAGATTTTGCCATCCGAATTGTAGATGGCGAACTAGAGCTTACCCTCAACGGCAGAAATGCTCCAGAACTCCACGTGTCTAAAGAGTATAGCAATATGCTTAAGGCATACAAGGCCAGTAAGGAAAAGTCTAAATCACAAAAGGACGCTGTACTTTTTATTAAGCAAAAACTCGATGCTGCAAAATGGTTTATTGAGGCCGTACAGCAACGACAACAAACGCTTTTTGTTACAATGAGTGCCATAATGAACTACCAAAAAGAATATTTTCTTACGGGAGATGAGCGCAAATTACGGCCCATGATCTTAAAAGATATTGCAGATGAAATTGATATGGATGTATCTACCGTTTCTCGTGTGGCCAATAGTAAATATGTAGACACGCCATACGGTACAAAGCTTATTAAAGAATTCTTTTCGGAATCAATGACTAATGATCAGGGTGAGGAAGTTTCAACACGAGAAATTAAAAAAATTTTAGAAACGGTTATAGAAGAAGAAAACAAAAAGAAGCCCCTTACGGACGAAGCCTTATCAAAAATTTTAAAAGGTAAAGGCTATCCAATTGCACGACGGACCGTCGCTAAATACAGAGAGCAGTTAGATATCCCTGTAGCTCGGCTTAGAAAGAAAATTTAGTTCTTTTCTTATGAAGGATTTTATCTTGAAGAGTATTTCGTTTGTTTTCCATCCGCTCATTATGCCATTGCTTGGTGTCTTATTCTATTTTTCCAAAACACCACGCTTTATTCCGGAGCCCGTGATGAAGGCAAAGATTTTTTCTATCGTTATCCTAACAATTATTTTACCCATTTTACTTTTTTTTCTACTCAAAACTATAAATAAGGTTGAGACCATTTACCTCAAAAAGACTAAGGAACGTCTTATCCCACTTCTCATCAATTGTATTATAGTTACACTGATCTTAATAAGGGTATTACCGCCCAGTGAAATTTTAGAGCTCTATTACTTCTTTTTAGGCATTCTCTGTTCTACCCTAGCTTGCTTTATTCTAGCGCTTTTTAAGATAAAAGCGAGCATTCATATGATTGCGGCTTCAGGTTTTTTTATGTTTGCCGTAGCACTAGGCATCCATTATAAAATAAATATCAATGGGACAATAGCATTGATGATGATTATCCTAGGCGCCATTGCCACCTCGCGGCTGCACCTTAAAGCCCATACCAACCAAGAACTTATTATCGGATTATTTACAGGCTTATTTCCACAACTTATTTTTGTAAACTATTGGTTATAGAAGGTAGAAGATAAGACCTATTTTAAAGGCTGCTAGCTCAATTGGAGCGTCGTTTAGGAGAGCGCCATCACTAAATAATGAAGACAAGTTATAATTAAGATGTAAGTTCCAAGTGTTTAAGCCTGCACTAAAGGTTAGCCCGTACTGTAACCTGTTAAATACGTCTAAATTAGACAAACGTTGATTTCCCAAGGAACTTTCCAAGACTGCTGAATTATAGAACATATAGCCTAACTTCATTCCAGCATATATACGCCAAAAGCTGTACTTCGTTGGTGTAGAAGTACGCCATCGAAATTCTATGGGTAGCTCTACCAAATAAGTTGAAAACCGATTTTTATCTACGTTTATAATACGCTCGTTAAACACGGTAAATTCTATTGCGCTCCCGCTATCAACAATGGAAAGGTTCTGATTGTAGGAATTAGCAGAAAGCCCGAGACCAATACCTAAGGCCACGTTGCGTCTTTCATTTATGGGCATGTCCCTTATAAAGCCAAAATGAAATCCTGGAGAGAAACCTGCTTGTGCAATAGGGTCTATTTTATTATTTAAAACGTTATATGTAATTGAAATATAAAATTGATCTTCTCTATAATCTTTGTATAACTCTTCATTATCTCTTGTAGAAAGAGATTGACACCAACTATTGCAAACCACTAAAAACCAACCGAGGGCTATTAAATATTTCATAGATTAAAGCTACAAAATCTTTGGGCCACTCCATACAAAAAAAGCGTCTTGATTGTTATCAAAACGCTTTTTAATAAAATTAAGAATTAAATTTTTATTCGTCCGCTCTTGCGTTAGTGATATACATCACTTTCAAGGTGTTTGCTTTACGCAATTCTTGCTTGATGTCTGAAACCAATCCTGCATGGGTATTTTTATCTACCTTAAGACCAACCACGATTTTACTTTGCAACTCCTCATTTAATTCAGATTGTGCCTGAAGTACAGCTGGCATTATGTCTTCTATGCCAACAAATTGATCATTGATTTGAATACGAGGCTCATCTCCAAACTGCTTATACTGGCTGCTTGGTTTCCCTGCATAAATAAAAGTCGTACGGTCTTTTTTCAGTTTTTCAACCTGATCTGCACTGGGCAAGATGTTTTCAATCATTAAGGAGCTGTCTCGCATCACTGTTGCCACCATAAAAAAGAAAAGCAACATAAATACAATATCTGGTAAGGATGCCGTTGAAATCGCTGGCAAGTCTCCTTGTTTCTTATTCTTAAACTTAGACATAAGTGTTACTTTTAATTTTTATCTGGTTCTGCTTCAGAGAGCTTCATAGGGAACATTGTTTTTATGGTCTCTATCTGCTCGTTCAATTTCTCGTCTTTCTTAAACTGATTTTTTTCTTTCTCTGCCAACATAGACTCAAAAGATCTATTGTATAGACGCTGTGCCTCTCTTTCTCTCAAGTAATTATAAGCTGCCACAAGTTCATTTTGAACTTCGATATATTGCTCATAAGAAGTCTCCCTATCGTGCTTCATGGAGATAATTGCCTTATCAGGATGGTCAGATGACGATGGGTCGCGCTTACCACGACAATAATCACATCGTTCTCCTTCTGCATTTTCTCCACCACCATTATCTAAAAAGTCTATTGCAGCTTGTCTTAAATCCTTAAGCTCCATTTGCTCATCTTCAACCAAAAGTTGATTGTTCCTGTTGATAAGCACGGTAAACAGATTCTTTTGCTTAATTATTGGTGGCTCGGTCTCAGAATCGTCTATTGGAGGCAAACTTCTAAGTATCCCTTTATCTTTTTCTATGGTAGTAGTTACCAAGAAAAAGATTAGCAGTAAGAAAGCAATATCGGCCATTGACCCTGCATTAACTTCTGGTGCTGCTCTTTTTGCCATAATTGTTTATTTACTAATTACTTTTTTAACTCCTGAGAAAATCATTGCAACAACAGCAACGATTATTAATATGTAGAATGCCGTTAATCCTGCACCTACTAATTGCGATTGTGATTCTGTTGCAAAGCCTTCTCTTAGTTTGTATTGCATAGTATCTCCTCCGGAAACAACGTAAGAGATTACAAGTACTGCTGCAAAGGCGCCAACACCAATTAAGGTGTTTCTAAGGCCTGCGGTATTCGTGAATAGGTTTTTAAGAACAAAAACCACTACAAATAACAGAACAAGACCTAAAGTTATGTAAGCCACGATTGCAATTGGATCAACGATAGCCGTATCTCCCGCAAGTGCAGCAGCTTTGATTTCATCGTCACCCTCGGCAATGATTCTTCCTAAGAATACGATGCCCAGAACGCTGAGAAGTGCTGCAACAATTTTTAATATTTTGTGTAACATAATGTTTTTGGTCTTTTAATTATTTTTTATGTCTTACCAATAAATCCATTAGAGTAATGGATGCATCTTCCATATCATTTACAATACCGTCTATCTTAGCAATAATGTAGTTGTAGAATATTTGAAGAATAATGGCAACAATAAGACCAAATACCGTTGTTAAAAGTGCTACTTTAATACCACCTGCTACCAATGAAGGTTGCATATCACCAGCAGCTTCAATTTTATCGAATGCTGTAATCATACCAATTACCGTTCCCATGAACCCAAGCATTGGTGCCAAGGCAATAAATAAGGAAATCCACGATACGTTTTTCTCTAATTGTCCCATTTGCACACCACCATAGGCTACAACAGCCTTCTCAGCAGCGTCGATGTCTTCGTCAGCTCTATCTAGCCCTTGATAAAAAATCGATGCAACAGGACCTTTTGTATTTCTACAAACTTCTTTTGCGGCTTCGATACCACCTGAAGCAAGAGCGTCCTCAACATTTTTAGTAAGCTTCTTTGTATTTGTTGTAGAAAGATTTAAAAAGATAATTCTCTCTATAGCTATGGCTAATCCAAGAATTAAACATAACAATACGATGCCCATAAATCCAGGACCTCCTTCAATAAAACGTTTTTTCAATTCTTGATGAAAACTAATGTTCTCTGCTGGAGCGTCATCTTGAGCCACTGTTGTTACGGTTGCCACTGCAGTTGCGTATGTTGATGCATTGGCATTAGCAGTTCCGAAAGCCATTAAACATGTAATGGCAAGGATAGAAAATAATCTTTTCATTGTTCTTAATCTTAATTTTATTAGTTAATGTGTTAAAGATAAAAAAAATATATTACTGAAACTTAAAATAAAAGCAGAGAGGAAGGGATTCGAACCCTCGATACCCTTTTGGGGTATACACACTTTCCAGGCGTGCGCCTTCGACCACTCGGCCACCTCTCTGAATAGCCTATTTCAAATTAACAGGTCGTGAAATAACGAAAAATTCTTTAAACACTAAAATTTACGTGGTTATTTTTAAGCCATTTCTCCACGTAAGGATTTCTCAAAGTAGTACTTGAATTCAGAAGGCTTTAAACCATAGCCCAATAGATACATTAACTTGGTCACCGCTGCTTCTGTAGTCATATCCTTACCAGAAATGACACCAATAGACTTTAACTGGGAACTTGTTTCGTATTGACCCATGTTTACGCTACCTGCTGTACACTGTGTTACATTTATGATATACAAGCCATTAGAGATAGCTTTTTTTAATAAATTGATAAACCAGGTGTCGGTTGTGGCATTACCTGCTCCATAAGTCTCCAAGATGAGGCCCTTTAGCAGTCGTTTCTCAAAAACAGCTTCTAAAATTGGCTTCGACATCCCTGGAAACAATTTTAGTATACCAATATTGGTATCCATCGCCGTCCTTACAATTAAACCGTCCTTATAGGTCTCGCGCCTTAAAAATTCGTAATTTATCTTAAGGTGAACCCCAGACTCTGCTAAAGTTGGATAATTTGGAGAGGCGAAGGCTTCAAAGTGTTCTGAATTGATCTTGGTTGTTCTATTGCCTCTATATAGTTTATATTCAAAATAAAGGCACACCTCTCTTATTACGGGTTTACCATCTTGCTGAAGCGAGGCCATCTGTATGGAGGTGATGAGATTCTCCTTGGCATCTGTTCTTAAATCTCCTATTGGCAATTGAGAACCCGTGAAAATTACCGGTTTATCTAAATTCTCTAGCATAAAGCTTAACGCTGATGCCGAATAGCTCATGGTATCACTGCCGTGGAGTACAACAAAGCCATCATATGCCTCATAATTGTAATGCACAATATTGGCAATATCTGCCCAATACACTGGGTTCATATTTGAGGAATCTATAGGCTCATCAAATGACACCGTGGCAATCTCACATTCTAAAAGTCGTAACTCAGGGATGCGTTGTAGGATGCTGTCAAAATCAAAAGCCCTTAATGCGCCTGTATCGGCATCCTTCATCATCCCAATGGTGCCACCTGTGTAAATCAGTAAAATCTTAGGATTTTCCATATTAATTATATGCCAAAAATTTGCTTTGAGTTTTCAGTGGTTATTCGAGCCACTTCTTCGGTACTTATGCCATAGAGTTCAGACAACCTTTCCAACACCTTGTAGATATAGGCACTTTCATTCCGTTTGCCTCTGTAGGGTTTAGGGGCTAAATATGGTGCATCCGTTTCTAAAACAATATGCTTAAGGTCTATTTTGTTAATAAACTGGTCAATTTTACCATTTTTAAAGGTAACCACACCTCCAATGCCAAGTTTCATGTTTAAGGCTATAGCATGCTGGGCTTGTTCCAGGGTTCCGGTAAAACAATGGAAAATACCAAATAGGTCGTCGGGCTGTTCCTCTTCCAATACCTTAAATATTTCATCAAAGGCTTCCCTGCAATGAATCACTATAGGTAGTTTATGCATTCTAGCTAATTCTATTTGTCGTTTAAAGGCATCAATCTGTATATCCAGGGTAGAGGTATCCCAATAAAGGTCAATACCAATTTCCCCTACCGCATAAAATTTATGGGTACTAAGCATTTGCTGCACATGAGCCAGCTCTTTCTCATAATTGCCTTTAACGTGTGTTGGATGCAGACCCATCATAAGAAAAATATGCTTGGGGTAAGCCTTTTCTAATTTTAACATATCTGCAGTATAAGTGGAATCTATGGCCGGCACAAAAAATCTGTCAACTCCAATGTCCAGGGCACGCTTTATCATGCTGTCCCTATCATCATTAAAAGCCTCAGAATACAAATGGGTATGCGTATCTGTTATAATCATGATGCAAAAATAATCGTTTAGAATGTTATATTTACACAAAACAACGCTATGGAGGTATTACATGATTTTTTGTTGGACAAAGGTTATTCAAAAATTAAACTGAAACTCACCAAAACCAATCATTTTGAAATAAAAGCCCAAATCAATGGCGTCAAAGGCCGTTTTATACTAGATACAGGTGCATCAAGTAGCTGTGTAGGTTTTGAAGCCATAGAGCGCTTCAACCTAAAAGTTAAGGATTCTGAAATCAAAGCCGTAGGTGCTGGTGCTTCTAATATGGCGACCAAAATCTCAAAATCAAACAACCTCAAAATTGGCAAATGGAAAAAGAATAGGGTTGCTTTAATCCTATTTAACCTTACTCATGTAAATGAAGGCCTTATTAATCATAATGCTGAACCTGTAGATGGCATCATTGGTGCAGACATCCTTAAAAAAGGCAAAGCCATCATTGATTACGAAAAAAAGTACCTGTATTTAAAAATGCAGGCACTAAATCGTAAATCTAAATAAGCCCAAACTCACCATGAAACCTAGTATTATAATTGCAGACGATCACCCCTTAGTGCTAAAAGGACTGCACGATTTTTTAAACGAAAAAAAGTACAATGTCCTTGCTAGCGCTAAAAACGGAAAGGAAGCCTTAGCTCTAATAAAAGCACACAGACCAGAATTAGCCATATTGGATATTAAAATGCCTTTTTATTCAGGTCTGGAAATCGCCGAAAAATGTAAAACTGATGGTATAAAGACTAAAATCGTACTTATAACCTTCGAGAAAGACGAAAGTGTGTACAAGGCCGCTAAATCTCTTGGTGTTTACGGCTATGTTCTCAAGGAATTCGCTTTAGATGAAATTGAAACCTGTATTGCTACGGTTATAAAGGACAAACCGTATTTTAGTCCTGAACTCATTGCCTATATCGAAGTTGACGATACCCCAAAACTTTTGGAGGAACTAACGCCTTCGGAGTTGAATATTCTCAAGCTAATCGCACAAAATAAGACTGCTAAGGAAATTGGTGACGAATTATTTTGCTCTAGACGGACCGTTGAGAAGCACAAAAGCAATATTATAAGGAAGCTAGAGATTGATAAAACACCTAACAGCCTGTTGATCTGGGCTAAAGAGCACCAAGAGCATTTAATCTAAAATATACGTAAGGTTACGTATAGTGTCTCATTATTTTATTTCTGAATTTTACGTAGTTATTAATTAAGGGTTAATAACGAGCTATTAATTAGTTCTTAGGGGATTAAGTAGCCTTGGATTTACGTCCAAGGCTTTTTTTGTGGATTCAATACTAAAAATACGTAAGGTTACGTATTGCGGAGCATCGTTTTAATAGCCAATTTTACAATGCTATTAATCAACGGCCTCAAATTCAATTCTTAAAAGCCTTGGATTGAGAACGGTTCAAGGCTTTTTTAAAATATATAATTACTTACAACATGGAACATCAACCGCAAACCTCTGACAAATTTTTAATTGTGCTCCTTACCATAGTCTCCGTAATTGTGGTTTCTGCAAACGTCGCAGTTAATTTTTTAAGTTAATTTTAGTTAGTTAGTAAGCCCTTTGGCACAAAAGGGAGATAAAGCACAGTTCTAGA
>CAZGDG010000066.1:0-16778 GCA_964524415.1 uncultured Flavobacteriaceae bacterium | reverse complement strand
ATCGTAAAGCAAAAAATGGGAAGTGACCCAGCATCGGTAGCCTATGACACCTTGCAGAGTGCCGTAACCCAAAATGCAGATGTAGTTATCATAGACACGGCTGGCCGACTGCATAATAAAGTTAATTTAATGAACGAGCTCACAAAGGTAAAACGCGTGATGCAAAAAGTGATAGATAATGCACCACATGATGTGTTGCTTGTATTGGACGGTTCAACTGGCCAAAATGCCTTTGAACAAGCTAAACAGTTTACAGCAGCAACGGAGGTGACCTCTCTTGCTGTAACAAAATTGGACGGCACTGCAAAAGGAGGCGTGGTGATTGGAATTAGTGATCAATTCAAAATTCCAGTAAAATATATCGGTGTAGGTGAAGGCCTCGAAGATTTGCAAGTATTTAACAAGTACGAGTTTGTGGATTCGTTTTTCAAATCTTAATCCTTAGAGTAACACCCACACAAGCCTTAATTTTGCAAAACAAATAAGCCGGTATTTCGTATTTTTATCAAAAATACTAACCATGCGCTATTTACTTATTTTACTCGTACTGCTCTTTACATTCTCATGTAAGAATGACAAGAAATCTGTAACAGAGACACCAACAGAAGCAGCTGAAACGGAAATTGACAATACAGATGTACAGGAGACATCAGAGGACGACCTTGAGGCTATTTCCACAAAGGATTTTACCGAATTTGAGGTTTTAGATTCTAAAATCATTACAAAAGGAGCTATTTGGGCACCTTTAAACACAGAGCTCGACGGGTTTACAGAAGTGCTTTACGAGAGGTTGGCACCGTTAATTCTTGAGCAAGACATCCCAACCCTTCAAAAACATATTTCAGAGGGTAAATTTAGTTATGAAGAATTGACTAAGTTTTACTTATACCGCATCAGAAAATATGATAGGGAAAATGGGCTATCGTTAAATTCCGTAATTTCTGTTAATCCCAATGTTATAGAACAGGCAAGACAAAAAGACGCAGAAGCAAAATCCTTGACCGATCACCATGCTATATACGGAATGCCCATTCTTTTGAAGGATAATATTAATACGGAAGACTTACCCACAACTGCAGGAGCATTGGCATTGAAAGATAATTCTACTGAAGACGCTTTTATCGTGAAACAATTAAAATCCAAAGGAGCATTGATTTTAGGTAAAGCCAATCTAAGCGAGTGGGCCTATTTCTTCTGTGGTGATTGTCCAAGCGGATATTCGGCAATAGGTGGCCAAACACTTAATCCATACGGTCGAAGAATCATTGATACTGGTGGATCTAGCTCTGGTAGTGGCGTTGCTGCGGCAGCAAATTTCGCAGCGGCTACTATAGGAAGCGAAACATCTGGTTCAATCTTGTCTCCAGCAAGTCAAAATTCGGTAGTAGGCTTAAAGCCAACGGTTGGTTTGGTTAGCCGAGGCGGAATTGTTCCT
Source organism: uncultured Flavobacteriaceae bacterium (assembly GCA_964524415.1). GTDB lineage: Bacteria > Bacteroidota > Bacteroidia > Flavobacteriales > Flavobacteriaceae > Winogradskyella. The sequence goes on along the minus strand of CAZGDG010000066.1, from coordinate 15,343 downwards.
ATTTCTTCTACGTTGGATACTGCGGGACCTATTACTAGAACAGTTGTGGACAATGCTATTGTTTTGGATGCTATTTTTGGTGAAGATGAAAATGACGCTAAAGCGTTTATGGTAATCTGGCAACCCGGTTTTTATACCAAGGACCTAAAAACAGCAAGTTTAGAAGGCAAACGATTTGGAGCACCAAAGCGTTTTTTAGAAGACAGTTTGTTCCGTAATGCAGTAGAGGTTTTAAAAAGTCAAGGTGCAGAAATTGTTGAAATTGAGGAAGAGGATGTTGATCTGCCCAATTTCATAAACCTTTTGAATCTTGATATGCGAAAGGATTTACCGCTTTATTTGGAGAATTTTGCCAATGAGGAAATTTCATTTAGAACCGTAGAAGATATCATGGCCTTTAACAAATTGGATTCGGCATTAGCTATGCCTTACGGACAAAATTTGTTTAAGGGAATCGTTGAGGATAAGGGCGATGATGACGTCTTAAAACGTATTAAGGATACTTTGAAGACCAATGGCAAACAGTTTTTTGATATACCAATGGCCGAGTACAATTTAGATGGTTACTTATCTATAAATAATTACCATGCTGGGCAAGCAGCGGTAGCAGAATACCCAGCAATTACGGTACCAATGGGTTATACGGAAGAAGGTGTGCCTAAGGGATTGACATTTATAGGGAAGCGCTTGCAGGAAAAATTATTACTGGAATGGGCTTATGTTTATGAGCAGGCTTCAAAAATGCGAGTCTCGCCAGAAGGTTATAACTAATTTCAAAACAAACATAAATCGCATGTCTTTTTTGTTCAGTACCTTTGCACTCTCATTCTAAAAAGTAATGCGAACAAAATCCTTAAAGAAAAATAGAATTAATGTCGTTACCCTTGGTTGTAGCAAGAATGTCTATGACAGTGAGGTGTTGATGGGTCAGCTAAAGGCAAGCGGTAAAGATGTTGTCCATGAACAGGAAGGCAACGTAGTTGTTATAAACACCTGTGGATTTATTAATAATGCTAAGGAAGAAAGTGTAAATACCATTTTGCACTATATGCAAAAGAAGGAAGATGGAGAGGTGGATAAGGTTTTTGTTACAGGCTGTCTCAGTGAGCGTTATAAACCTGATTTACAAAAAGAAATACCAAATGTAGATCAATACTTTGGTACCACTGAGTTGCCAGGTCTTTTGAAAGCTCTTGGCGCGGATTATAAGCACGAATTAATTGGAGAGCGCCTCACAACAACACCAAAAAATTATGCCTATTTAAAAATAGCCGAAGGTTGCGATCGCCCCTGCAGTTTTTGTGCTATTCCTTTAATGCGAGGAAAACATAAAAGTACACCAATTGAAGATTTAGTTGCCGAAGCTGAGAAATTAGCAGCAAATGGTGTAAAGGAATTAATTTTAATTGCCCAAGATTTAACCTATTATGGCTTAGATCTCTATAAAAAGCGAAATCTTGCTGAGTTATTAGAACATCTGGTAAAAGTCGATGGCATTGAATGGATACGTTTGCATTATGCCTTTCCAACTGGGTTTCCTATGGATGTGCTAGATGTTATGAAGCGTGAACCCAAAATCTGTAACTATCTAGATATTCCATTACAGCATATTTCAGACGCTATTCTCAAGAGTATGCGGCGCGGTACAACTCAGGAAAAAACCACGAAATTATTAAAGGAGTTTAGAAGTAAAGTACCAGAAATGGCCATAAGAACCACCCTTATAGTTGGTTATCCTGGTGAAACCGAAGAAGATTTCCAAACTTTAAAGAATTGGGTAAAGGAAATGCGTTTTGAGCGTTTGGGCTGTTTTACCTATTCCCATGAGGAAAATACACATGCCTATAATCTAGAAGATGACGTACCAGAAGAGATAAAACTTCAGCGTGCCAATGAGATTATGGAAATTCAATCCCAGATTTCTTGGGAATTGAATCAAGAAAAAATCGGACAGGAATTTAAAGTAGTTATAGATAGAAAGGAAGGCAATTATTTCGTGGGCAGAACAGAATACGACTCTCCTGACGTAGATAACGAAGTGTTGATAGATGCCACCAGTACTTATTTAAAAACTGGCGAATACACCACGGTAAAAATTATTGAAGCTGAAGATTTTGATTTATACGGTGAAGTTGTCGAATAATTTTAATAGCCGCAAGACTTGTCTAATTTAGGCAAAATAATAACCTAGAGTATAGCTTTTGTTCGCTAATCAATGCGGAAGTCAATTAAATCTCCTTTAACTTCAAAAGGATGAAATCGCGAAAACAATTCTTCGGAGTACCATCCTAGTTCACGTGTCTTTTTCACCATTTCGGCGTGTTTATGATTTTTGTAAGCATAAGCCATCATATCCTCTCCGGTTAGCCAAAACGAGAACGTGGCTTGCATTAAAATGGGCCATTCGCCAATACCTTTGGAGTAGATCAGTCCTTTATGTCCATCCATGGATTTTGATACAGAAGGCACATAGCGCCAAAATTTATGGGCAAGTTGAGGTTTGATGGTTGCCCTTGTAATTACAGTTAAAGGTTTGTTGGCGTCATAGTTTATAGAAGAGTCAAATGGTTCTTGTTTGCTCCATTGTCCATTTGCTTTAATGGAATGCATTAAAACATGGGAATGCTTTATTGACGGTGCTTCATATTCCTTTAAAGGTTTTGTTGCCAAAAATTTATTGGCGTTTTCTTCCGAATCGAAAACCGTAAGCAGACCAAAAGTTGAAAAATCTGGCCAAATGGAAAAACCGTTTCCGCTTCCTGTACCAAAGGGTTTCCAAAAGGTTAGACCTTGAAAGTTCTGATGCCGCAAAGCAGGTCGTCCCATACGAGCAAGGGCTTGCCATTTAGATTTAAAACCTTCGTACTGAAATAAAGATAGAATTGTGGTTTGAGACACCTTTTTGTTCACAATTTTAATCGAATATACGTTCTAAAAACCAGATATTTCTTGATCTTATGTTAAGACAGACAATTCCTTTATTAAAGAGTGAAAGCATTATGATTAACGAAAAATATGGAATTGACCAAAAACAGTTTTCCGTTTTCCCAAAAGCTTCTAAACATGACATTGTCAACTAAATAAATAAAACTGCCGCTTCCTTTGCGCTCCTCACCAAATACTAGCGAATCTTTGAGGTTTTCAGTGGCATTACTGCCTGCAAATCCAGAAAATACTTTGGGATTATTAATATGCGCTACATTAAAACCATTTTGGAGTAACTCGTAGCTCGCCGTTCCTAACTTTAAGGTAAAGTAGTCAGACGAGTATCCAAATGCCATTGGATGGGTATTATCCACTTTGGTTTTAAAAACAGCTCCTGTAATCATGTTACTCACAGCAGCACGCTCCCTTTCTGCATAAGCCGTAAGATTGACTTGGTCTTCATCCTGGGCAATGGATTTGGGTTTTAGACTGAACCCATCTTTACCAGCAAAACTTCTTAGGGCGTTTCCTATAGCAATGACCTTACCTCCTTGCTTCACCCAATCTGTAATTTTTGTAAAATCTTGCTCCTCCAAAATTGAATTATAATATCCGTTAGGCATAATAAGCACATTGTACTGGTTTAAGTTTGTCCGACTCAAATCTTCCGTATTTATGGAAGTTACAGGATATTGTAATTGCTTTTCAAAAAAATGCCAGAGTTCTCCATAACTTAATGAAGACGTACCTTTACCAGAAAGGATTGCAATGTGTTGTCTATTTATAAGTTTAATGTCTGGAGAACCTATATCGGGTATCACTTCTGAAAACCCTGTTGTTATACCAAATAATTCTTGTTTATGATTTTCTGCTAGCGCGCTCAACTCTGCTAAGAAATTTTCTATATGCTTATTGTCTCCTTTGGTTATAATTAAAGAGCCACGGTTAAAATCAACGCCATTGGATTTAAATGGCTTTTCCGTAAACCTAACTTTAAAATCGTTTTGTAATAAATCGGCAAGAAACAGACCGTCGTCTAAGGATTCCCAACGACAAGCATAGCCGTAGGCATCAACTAGATTTTGTGATTCTGTAACCTTAGACTTTACCTCACTTGGAACTTTAGAAGTACTTACCAAAGCTTCTAGCCCATAAGCGTAAGGGATACTCCACGCTGTAATGTCGTATGTTAAGGAATCAGAGAGCTTGGTATTGGGCTCAAACAAAACCTTTACCATTTTACCTTTGGGTTGATCTGTATGTATAACCAAATCGTTCTCTGAGGTTTCCATCTTATCATCCTTTGCATTGCTGTAATGATATCCTGAAACCTTCCCTGGTTTAGCATGGGAATAATAGATGTCGTGTTTGTCTAAGAGTGATTTAACGGCATTCAACTTATCTTCATTACCACGTAACACAAAACTCTTTATCTTTAAATCAGAGTTATCAAAAAATTCGGAGAACTCAATATTCAATCTTTTAGCTTCTTTGGAGGCCATTTCAACAGTAGAAATTCCGGTAGTGGTATGATGTTGTAATCGGTCTTTTAAGGTAAGCAATTCACCTTCGTCATTGACAATGCCCAAACCTGCCATTCCATGTCCTGCCTGCTCGTAAGTCATACCTATGGCTCCCATGTAGGTTGGATAGGTGTCTCCATAGCTGGGATAGAGCAAGTCAAAGCGTTCTCGCGTAAAGAATAACCAGCCGTTTTCATCGAAATATTTGGCGTGGTTTTGTCCAATTTTAGTTTGAAATTCACGTTGCCAATCTGAAATTATTTCATGATAAGGTTCAGCTGCTGGAGCAAAATAGTAGGGCTCATTTACGCCTTGTTCATGAAAGTCAACATGGATGTGGGGCATCCACTTGTTATAAACTTTAAGGCGCGACTGGGTTTCAATTTGAGTTGCCCAGGCCCAATCTCTATTAAGGTCAAATAAATAATGGTTTGGCCGTCCTCCTGGCCATGGTTCGTTGTGCTCAGAGGCTTGAACGTCTGTGTCATAAGGTTGGCTCGCTGTTTCATTGTACCAATTCACATAGCGATCCCGACCATCTGGATTAATACATGGATCTATAATTACAACGGTATTTTTTAGTAAGTCTTGTCGTTCTGTGAGCAAGGTATAAAGTGTTAGCATCGAAGCTTCGGTACTTGACGCTTCATTACCATGAACGTTGTAACTTAGCCAAACTATGGCAACCTCTGGATTAGAAGACTCTCCTTCAATAATGCCAGCGTTTTTGAGATGATTGCGCCTTATCGCTTCAAGGTTTTCCAAATTCTCCTCGCTTGAAACAAAGGCAAGATATAAAGGTCTCCTTTCATTAGTTAGGCCATATTGTTCCAATCTTAGCTGTTGAGGTCTGATTTTGGAAAGCGTTTTAAAGTAATCTACGACTTCATGGTGGCGGCTAAAATGGCTACCCAATTCGTAACCTAAAAAGTCGCTTGGCGACGGAATTGTTTGGGCTGTAAGTGTAAATTGAAGACACAAAAGCAAAATGAAGAAAATGGAACGCTGTAGCATATGAAAATAATTAGTTGATGTCATATATAAATGGTCAATGCGAATTAACTAAAAATTAGCAGTTAAAAAAATGATGTACCTTATATTTATGCCTTTGTTAACATCTATTATAACCTTTATATAGGTTGAGTTTGGAGCCCATAATGAGTAAACAGCCGACCAAAGATTTTCTCTCATATAGTAATACCGGATATTTTTCTGAATTTATTTGTCGTTATATTAATCAAGATCCTGATTTAAATGAGCTCTACCACAGGTTTCCCACGCTCGAAAATTTTGAGGCTCAAATCAATGAAAAGGGAAAATCGTTTGATGGTAAATCGCGTGCTGTACTGGCTCAGGTTATTGCCCAACAATATTCAAAACTTAAAACCAGTGCTAGCACGGCCAATAATATTGAGGCATTAAAAAAGGATACCACATTTACCGTTACAACGGGTCATCAGTTAAACCTTTTTACCGGACCCTTGTACTTTTTGTATAAAATCGTATCTACCATTAATTTAACGAAAACCTTAAAAGCTAGGTTCCCAGATTATAACTTTGTACCTGTTTTTTGGATGGCCTCAGAAGACCATGATTTTGAAGAAATCAATTACTTCAATTTTAAAGGGAAGAAAATACAATGGAATTCAAATCAGGAAGGAGCGGTTGGACCCTTTGACACATCAGGTTTAAATCAGGTTTTTGATATAGTTTCAGCAGAATTTGGTTCCGGTAAGAATGCAGAGCAATTAAAGAGCTGGTTTAAAGAAGCTTACCTCGGTCATGAAACTTTGGCAGATGCCACACGTTACCTTGCCAATGAGTTGTTTGGCACTTATGGTTTGGTAGTGGTCGATGCTAACGACAAGGCGTTGAAGCAACAATTTGTGCCTTATTTGGAAAAAGAATTGTTTGACCAAATTGGTTTTAATACCGTAACCGAGACTAATGCCTTATTAGAAAAGATGGGTTTAAAGATTCAGGTGAATCCAAGAGATATAAATCTGTTCTATATGAGGAAAGGACTTCGGGAACGTATAGTATTAGACGACGGTAAGTACACCGTGGTCAATACTGAAATCTCATGGAGTAAAGAAGAACTAAGGCACGAACTGCATGAGCATCCAGAACGATTTTCTCCCAATGTTATCATAAGGCCTTTATATCAGGAGGTGATACTGCCCAACCTATGCTACATTGGCGGAGGTGGTGAAATGATTTATTGGTTGCAGTTAAAATCTAATTTCAACGCGCAGAAAGTTCCATTTCCTATACTGCTACCAAGAAATTCTGTTCTCATAAAATCTAATAAGCAGACGGAAAAACTGAAGAAATTAGATATTTCAAGTTCAGATTTATTTTTAGAGCGTAATACCTTTATTAATAAGCGAGTTAGAAAAATATCAAATATAGATATAGATTTTTCCGAACAGATTAACCATTTAGAACAACAATTTAAGGATTTGTACAAGCTTGCAGAGCAGACCGACAAATCGTTTTTAGGTGCGGTTAAAGCTCAGGAGGTTAAGCAGATTAAAGGCTTACAAAAGCTCGAGAAAAGATTGCTTAAAGCTCAAAAGCGAAAATTAAAAGACCAAATTGAACGTTCTACCGATTTGCAAGAGCAGTTATTCCCTAATCAAGGATTACAGGAACGGAGCTTGAATTTTTCGGAATTGTACTTAGAATATGGTCATGATTTGGTTCCGGTTTTATTGAATAGTTTAGAGCCGCTTAAGTTAGAATTTACTGTTTTGGAAATGCCACTTTAATCCTAGAATTCGGAGCCTCCAGATAGCGTCATTGTGCTGTTAAAAACTATTAAAAAAATCACAAATGGTCAATCTCCAATCTGAAATCAATTGTTATTTTTGCACATGCAACACAATAAGGTACTCATTTTAGATTTTGGTTCGCAATACACGCAGTTAATTGCGCGCCGCGTTAGGGAGTTAAATATCTACTCCGAAATTCGCCCTTACAACAAACTTCCAGGCAACATAGATTCGTATAAAGCTGTGGTCTTATCTGGTAGTCCAATTTCTGTACGATCAGAGGATGCCTTACATCCCGATTTAAGTGAAATAAGAGGAAAGATTCCGCTTTTGGCCGTTTGCTACGGTGCACAGTATTTGGCTCATTTTTCAGGAGGAGAGGTAGCCGAGTCTAGCACTAGGGAATATGGCCGAGCTAACCTTACTTATATCAAGGAAGGAGAGGACTTTTTTGAGAATATCCATGAAGGTAGTCAGGTATGGATGAGCCACAGTGATACGATAAGAGAATTACCTGAAGGCGGCAAATTGTTGGCAAGCACTGAAGATGTTGAAAATGCTGCCTTTAAAATAGAAGGGGAGCCAACCTATGCGATACAATTTCACCCTGAAGTGTACCACTCAACTGATGGACATCAATTGCTTCATAATTTTTTAATAAAAATTGCTGGTGTAAATCAAGACTGGACGCCACAATCTTTTGTAGAGGAAACCGTAGAAAACCTTCAAGAAAAATTGGGAAATGATAGAGTGGTGTTAGGTTTATCGGGTGGTGTTGATTCCTCAGTAGCAGCTATGCTATTACACAAGGCTATTGGTAAAAACCTGTTTTGCATTTTTGTAAACAATGGTCTTTTGAGAAAAAATGAATTTGAAGATGTCTTACATCAATATGAAGGCATGGGACTAAATGTAAAAGGCGTAGATGCTTCGGCACGCTTTTTGGATGCTTTGGCAGGAAAGAGTGATCCAGAAGAAAAACGAAAGATTATTGGTCGCGTGTTTATTGAAGTTTTTGATGATGAAGCCCATAGGATAAAAGATGTAAAATGGTTAGCGCAGGGAACGATATATCCGGATGTTATAGAAAGCGTTTCGGCGACAGGCGGACCCAGTGCCACGATAAAAAGCCACCACAATGTGGGAGGGCTTCCAGATTTTATGAAGCTAAAAGTAGTAGAACCGTTAAAGTCCTTATTTAAGGATGAGGTAAGGCGCGTAGGAGCATCCATGAACATGGATAGTCAGCTATTAGGCCGTCATCCATTTCCAGGTCCTGGCTTGGCTATTCGCATTCTTGGAGATCTAACCCGTGAGAAAGTTCGTATATTACAAGAGGTCGATGCTATTTTTATTAATAATTTAAAATCCTGGAACCTCTATGATAAGGTATGGCAAGCGGGAGCTATGTTATTGCCTGTGAATAGTGTAGGAGTAATGGGAGATGAACGTACCTATGAGAAGTGTGTAGCTTTAAGAGCCGTGGAGAGTACAGATGGGATGACCGCAGATTGGGTAAATCTACCTTATGAGTTTTTGCAAAAAACCTCTAACGAGATAATAAATAAGGTTAAAGGCGTTAATAGAGTAGTGTATGACATCAGTTCTAAGCCACCTGCAACTATAGAGTGGGAATAAAAATGACAATTTTGTCGAAGTGAGTTCCTTTTATAACGAATAAATGAAACGTATGAGATTGATTTTAGGCCTTATATGCATTGTATTATCCTTACAGCTTAATTCGCAAAATTATAAAACGCATACGGTAAAAGCTGGCGAATCCATTGAGGATATCGCCAAAACGTATTTAGTGACACCGTTTGATATTTATGCCTTAAATCCAGATGCCAAATCAGAATTGAGGCCTGGAGCCACATTAATTATTCCCAATTCAAAAGTAAAAAATGAACCTGTCCAAGAAGAAATAAGGGAACTCATTGGGTATAAAAAACATAAGGTTAAACGTAAAGAAACCCTATACAGCCTCTCTAAAACCTATGGCGTTACTCAGGAAGAGATTAAAAAGGCCAATAGATTTTTATATGCTGAAAATCTAAAGCGAGGCGATCGCATTCGCATTCCTAAATACAGAACAATAATCAATAAGCAAACCTTATCAAACACCGTAAAAAAATATACGGTATTGCCTAAGGAAGGTAAATGGCGTATTGCTTATAAATTTGGAATAACGGTTGAAGAATTGGAGAGTCTAAATCCTAACATGAATGAGGTAATCCAACCAGGAGACCAATTGAATGTTCCAAACATCAGCACTAAAGAAGAAAAGGCCATAGATACGACCTATCGTTACTACGAGGTGCAACCAAAAGAAGGATTCTATAGGCTGAATATAAAATTAGGCCTTAACCAAGAGGAATTGGAAGCCCTTAATCCAGAATTAAAAGAAGGTGGTTTAAAATCTGGAATGGTTTTAAAAATTCCAGCAAATGCGACCTCTACGGTTTCTACAAATGCCGTTGAAACAACGGAATTGATTGATAACCTCAAGAACTTCAAAACTAAAAAAATAGCCATGATGCTCCCGTTTCAATTGCATCGGATTGATACGGACTCTGTGCAAGAAACCAAAGAACTCATAAGAAATAGAAAACTCCTATCTGTAGTTTTAGATTTTTATGCAGGAGCTTTAATGGCCATAGATTCTGCAAAGCAATTAGGTATTTCAACAGATTTAAAAGTGTTGGACACAAGGTATCAAGCGGCTAAAACCAGAGAGCTACTGGAAGGCAATGATTTTTCGGATTATGATGCTGTAATTGGTCCCATGAATAGTGAGGCTTTTGATCGTGTAGCACGTGAACTGAGAGGTGAAAAGGTGCCAGTTATTGCCGCTCTTAACAAGCCCAATGAAGTCTACACCAATGTCTTTCAGACTATACCAGAAGATAAGCTGTTGGCAAAAGCTATGTTGGATTTCGTTAAGGCAGATAGCACCAAAAACAATGTGGTTATCATATCCGATCTTAAGCATGTACCTGTAAGTTCTAAACTTAAAGCTGAGTTTCCTTTAGCTAAACAGATATATTCCCGTAAGGACAAGAAGTCTGGAAAGGATGGATTTTTTATTTACCCATTAGATTTGGAAAATGTGTTTAGCCCAGGAAAGACCATAGTCTTTTTAGAAACGGACAGTAATCCGTTTGCTTCGAGTGTGATTAGTATGCTCAATGGTTTGGTAAATGAAGACGTAGAGATTGTTCTAACGACATTAGATAAAAATAGTGCCTTTGAAGGTAAAAATATAGATAATGGTCATTTGTCCAATCTTAAGTTTCATTATCCTTCTGTAAATCGAGCTTTTGAAGAAGCTAAATCAAAATCCTTTGAAAAGGCGTACAGAAAAGCTTATGGTGTTTCTCCAAGTAAATATGCATGCAGAGGCTTTGATGTTACCTTGGATATTTTACTGCGTCTAGCTAGTGGTGAAGATTTGTTTGAGGCCTCAAGTTCTGATATAGCTACTGAACATGTGGAGAACAAATTTAGATATACAAAGGCCCTTTTCGGAGGCTACACTAATGAGGAATTGTACATTGTAAAATATGACAATTTCAATATCGTAAAGGCTAACTAGTATGACTTCTAAAGTAACCTATTTGGGGAACCTCAGGACAGAATGTGTACATCTTAAATCTGGGAATAGTTTTATTACTGATGCTCCATTAGATAATAACGGTAAGGGCGAAGCATTTTCACCCACTGATACAGTAGCAACCGGCTTGGCCAGTTGTATGTTAACGGTTATGGGAATAAAGGCCAGGGACTTGGAGGTTGATTTAACCGGTAGTTATGCCGAGGTTTCCAAAATTATGGCAAGTAACCCAAGACGTATTTCAAAAATAGGAGTGGTCTTGCACATGTCAACAAGTCCAGATGAAAAGATAAAGACAAAATTAGAGCAGACTGCCAAAACCTGTCCTGTGCTTTATAGTTTGCATCCAGACATTGAGAAGGATGTGACCTTTGTTTGGGCGTAAGGCGAGAAGCCATATAATATTATACCGTAATCTAAAAATACAGCCTATTGTATCTTCATGCATTTAGACAATAGTAAAGAAGCTTTGCTCGAGTTAGCAAATTATAAAATGCCTTTTGGGAAGTATAAAGGCGAATATCTTGTTGACATTCCTGAATATTATTATACATGGTTCAAGCAAAAAGGATTTCCAGAAGGTAAGCTTGGATTTATGATGCAACAAATGCATGAGATTAAAATTAATGGTCTTGAATCCCTTATACACGGCATTAAAAACAAATTTGGTGCTAATGGATAGTCTTTAAAGAATAAGTGAAATAGGTGATATTCCATAACATATCAACAAACCATAAACAATACCTCTTTAACTCGTTTTATTTTGTAAATTTGCCTGCGTTTAATCACGCAACATGACCACAACTCCCAAGTATATTTTTGTAACAGGTGGTGTGTCTTCCTCACTAGGGAAGGGTATCATCGCTGCTTCTTTGGCCAAACTTTTACAAGCCCAAGGTTACAGAACTACCATACAGAAATTAGACCCTTACATTAATGTAGATCCAGGTACTTTAAATCCTTACGAGCATGGCGAGTGCTATGTTACCGATGATGGTGCAGAAACTGACCTGGACTTAGGGCATTATGAGCGCTTTTTAAACGTTGCCACCTCACAAGCCAATAATGTAACAACCGGACGTATTTACCAAAGCGTAATAGATAAGGAACGCAGAGGTGAATTCTTAGGGAAGACTGTGCAGGTCATTCCACATATTACGGATGAAATTAAACACCGAATCCAAATATTAGGTAATTCTGGAGATTACGATATTATTATTACTGAAATAGGAGGCACGGTTGGTGATATTGAATCCTTACCTTATATAGAAGCGGTAAGACAGTTGCAATGGGATTTGGGAGAAAACAATGCCTTGGTTATTCATCTAACCTTAATTCCGTTTCTTTCTGCTGCTGGCGAATTAAAGACCAAGCCTACACAGCACAGTGTTAAGACGTTAATGGAAAGTGGTGTGCATGCAGACATTTTAGTGTGTAGAACCGAACATCAATTGAGCGACAGTATTAAAACCAAACTGGCACGTTTTTGTAACGTAAAGAAAGAAGCAGTTATTCAGTCTATTGATGCCTCTACGATCTACGATGTACCAAACCTTATGTTGGATGAAGGTTTAGATAAAGTAGTTTTGGAAAAGCTGGCTTTAAAGAGTGATACACCAGACCTAAAGCGTTGGAACGAGTTTTTAAGTCGCCATAAAAATCCTAAAAGTGAAATTACCATTGGTCTTATTGGTAAATATGTAGAGCTTCAAGATTCCTATAAATCTATTTTAGAATCCTTTATTCATGCTGGTGCGGAAAATGAAGTAAGTGTTAATGTAGAACCTATTCATTCGGCCTATTTAAACGAGGGAAATGTAGCCTTTAAATTAGAACATTTAGATGGTGTGCTTGTGGCTCCTGGTTTTGGTGAACGCGGTATTGAAGGTAAAATTGAAGCAGTGCGTTACGTACGTGAGAACAATATTCCATTTTTAGGTATTTGTCTTGGTATGCAAATGGCCGTTATAGAGTTTGCAAGAAACGTATTGGGATTGGAAGATGCTAATTCTAGCGAAATGGACGAAAACTGTAAGCACCCTGTCATTGATTTGATGGAATCGCAAAAGAATGTGGTTGATAAAGGCGGAACGATGCGTCTTGGAGCTTGGGATTGTACCTTGAAAGAGAATAGCCTTGCCCATGCCATTTATGGTACCTCTGCAATAAAGGAGCGTCACAGGCATCGTTATGAGTTTAATGACGATTATAAAAAACAAATTGAAGAAGCTGGTATGAAAGCTACGGGCTTTAACCCGGAAACAGGTTTGGTTGAGATAGTAGAAATCCCATCACATCCTTGGTTTATCGGTGTACAATATCATCCGGAATACAAAAGTACCGTGGCAAGTCCACATCCATTATTTGTGGCCTTTGTAGAGGCGGCTTTAAAGTTTAAGAACAAAAAATAATATGCCACTTTGGCGTAAGAACGATTTTGGATAGCTTTTTGGGTTATTTCATTTTAATTAAAAGAAGCACCAATACTGGTGCATAAACTATATGGAAGAAAAGAAATTAGACATTAATTCAATCATCGGCTTTGTGCTCATTTTTGGTATTCTCTTGTACATCATGTACCAAAATCAGCCGACTCCAGAGGAACTCGAAGCTCAAAAGAAAGCAAAACAAGAACAAGTTGAGGCGCAAGCCCAATCAAAAAAACAGGATGAGACCTTAATTGCCCAGCCTGAAACATTTGGTAACACCAAAGAATTAGATTCTGCTGGCCAAGCTGCACTCCAACAAAAAGTTGGCTCTTTTGCCTATGCCTTGAGTATTGGCGCAGACCAAAAAGAATATACAATGGTCAATACAGATGTTTTTGAATTGAAGTTTAACACCAAAGGCGGTCATTTAAAAGAGGTTAAGCTAAAGAATTTCGTCGATTACGATTCTGTACCTATCTATCTCGTTAAAAATGATAATAGTGTTTTTAATATCACTTTTGGTACAACCGATAATAGGATTTTAAACACTAAGGATTTTCCTTTTGAACCATCGGTAACAACTAATAATGGCAATACTGTTGTTTCCATGAAATTGAAGATATCACCATCTGAATTTTTGGAATACCGTTACGAGTTGAAGCCAGATGATTACATGATTGACTTTTCAATTCGTTCGCAAGGATTAAGCGGCGTCTTTAATTCATCTCAGCCCATAACACTTGACTGGCAGATGAAAGGCTTACGCCATGCCAAAAGTATCAGTTACGAAAACAGGTACACACGTTTAACATATATGTATGACGACGGTAAGGTAGATAAACTAGCCCAAATGAGTGATGACGATGAGGTAGAAGAAGATGTAGAATGGTTATCGTATAGGCAACACTTCTTTAGTTCTATTTTGGTAGCAAATGACCAACCCTTTAAGAAAGCCGAGTTAGCTTCTTTAGATTTGGTAGAGGATGAAGAGGTGGATACCTTATATACCAAATTATACACCTCTAAGATTCCTTTAGATTTCAATGGAGGTGAATTAAGTAGAAACCTTGGCCTGTATTACGGTCCAACGGATAGTAAAATATTAAAGACATACGACAAAAGCCTCGAGGAGAGTATTCCTTTTGGTTGGGGAATTTTTGGCTGGATCAATAAAGCTTTATTTATTCCTTTATTTGGATGGTTGAGCAGTATATTTCCTTATGGTATAGCCATTATTGTTATGACCATTATGGTTAAGATTTTATTGTCCTTTGTGCAATACAAACAATTTTTGTCACAGGCAAAAATGAAAATCCTTAAGCCAGAACTAGATGCCATTAGAGCAAAATACAAAGACAATAAATTAAAAGCGCAACAAGAAACGATGGCTTTGCAAAGTAAAGCAGGAGCCAGCCCATTGAGTGGCTGTTTGCCTGGTTTAATGCAAATTCCAGTGTTCTATGCCCTGTTTATGTTCTTCCCAACAGCTTTCGATTTAAGGCAGAAAAGTTTCTTATGGGCAGATGATTTAAGTTCTTACGATTCTATTTTTGAGCTTCCGTTTAATATTCCATTTTATGGGGATCATGTCAGTCTCTTTCCAATTTTAGCTGCTATTGCTATTTTCTTTTACATGAAGATGACGACAGGACAACAAATGGCACAACAGCCGACCCAAGAAGGTATGCCAGATATGAGCAAAATGATGAAGTACATGATATACTTCTCACCATTGTTAATGCTGGTTTTCTTTAATAACTATGCATCAGGGTTAAGTTTGTACTACTTTATATCCAACCTTATCAGTATTGGTATTATGTTGGTAATTAAAAATTACATTATTGATGAAGAAAAGGTGTTGGCTAAAATTGAGGTTAATAAGAAAAAGCCCAAGAAAGAAAATCGCTTCCAAAGAAAGATGAAGGAGATGATGGAGCAAGCTGAGCAACAAAAACAAGCACAGCAAAAGCGTAAGAAGAAATAATATAATTTAAGGTAATAAAATGAAACAAGCCCTTGGTTCTATAAACTGAGGGTTTTTTTATGGCTGAAAGAAATGGATGCTTTCCCCTTTTTATT
>CAZGDG010000065.1:15734-16971 GCA_964524415.1 uncultured Flavobacteriaceae bacterium | reverse complement strand
AGCATTGACCCTAATTACGGAACAGCTGCAGATTTGCACGAGCTCGTAAAAGAAGCCCATGCTAGAGGTATAAGAATTGTATTGGATGCCGTTATCAACCACACAGGTCCAGTAACCGAAAAAGATCCTGTTTGGCCAGAAGAGTGGGTGCGTACCGACAAACAATGTAGCTATGACAATTACGAGAACACGGTGAGTTGTACCCTTGTGGCTAATTTACCAGACATTAGAACAGAATCTAACGAATCCGTTGAACTACCACCGCAATTGGTAGAAAAGTGGAAGGCAGAAGGACGCTATGAGCAAGAAGTGGCCGAACTCGATGCCTTCTTTGAGCGTACAGGTCATCCGCGTGCACCACGGTTTTACATCATGAAATGGCTAACAGATTACATTACCGAATTTGGAATTGATGGTTACCGCTGCGATACCGTAAAACATACCGAACCTTTTGTGTGGGAAGAATTTAAAACAGAATGTGATTACGCCTTTGCAGAATTTAAAGCCAACAATCCTGATAAAGTTTTGGATAATAATGATTTTTATTTGGTAGGCGAGGTCTATAATTATGGTATTTCTTCTGGAAAAGCATTTGATTTTGGCGATAAGAAGGTCAACTATTTTGACGATATGTTTACGAGCCAAATCAATTTTGAATTTAAATGGAACGCCAAACAAATGAAAATTCAAAACCTCTATAATAAGTATAACCAGAAACTTCAAACTGACCTTAAAGGCTATGGTGTTCTCAATTATATGAGTTCCCACGATGACAGCAGTCCATTTGACCCTTTGCGCGAAAAACCATTTGAGACTGGAACAAAATTGTTGTTGGCGCCAGGAGCATCACAAGTCTATTATGGTGATGAGTCAGCAAGAATCTTAAAAGTTGAAGGAGCGGAAGGTGATGCCAATTTACGTTCGTTCATGAATTGGGAGGAGCAAGAAGCTAATGCAGCGATATTGACGCATTGGCAAAAACTAGGACAGTTTAGGGCCAAACATCCAGCGGTTGGTGCGGGAGTGCACAAACAGATATCGAGTTCGCCTTTCGTCTTTTCAAGAATCTACAAAAAGGAGGGCTATAAAGATGCGGTTGTTGTGGTGTTGAATGCAAAAAAAGGCAAAAAGGTAATCGATGTGTCGGGAGTGTTTGACGATGGTTCAAAGGTATTAGATGCCTATTCACAGCAAGAAGCGATTGTGAATGAAGGAAAAGTTGAGCTTACTTCAGATT
>CAZGDG010000065.1:0-15634 GCA_964524415.1 uncultured Flavobacteriaceae bacterium | reverse complement strand
TTAAAACATATTCAATCTGAAGTCAGCAGCTTCAATGAAACTTGGGAAATGCCATGGGGAGAACAACGTCTTGTAGAGAACAATTATAAATATATCAAAGCAACGTTTGAAGAAATCCAGGTACCAAATAGACAAGTCATTATTGAATTTCGTGTTTATAATGATGGTATTGGGTTCAGATATGAGTTCCCTGAACAAAAGGGCTGGACGGAAGCCTTAATAAAGGAAGAACAAACTGAATTCAACCTCACAGAAGATTATAAAACATTTTGGATTCCTGGCGATTGGGATATTTATGAGCATTTGTACAGCACTACTAAACTCTCTGAGATTGATGCCCAATCCTACATTCCAAAAACCAATTTGGCACAGAGTTACATTCCAGAAAATTCTGTGAATACACCTGTGACTATGGTAGGCGAAAACGGACTGCATCTCAGTTTCCATGAAGCAGCTTTAATAGATTACTCAGGGATGACCCTTAAAGTAGATACTGCCAATTTAACTTTGAAAAGTAGTCTCGTAGGTTCAGAGAATACACCGTATAAAGTAAAGCGAACGCTACCGTTTCACACACCTTGGCGCACCATTCAAATTACAGATAATGCACCAGATTTAATAGCATCCAATCTTATTGTTAATCTTAATGAGCCCAATAAACTGGGTGATATGTCTTGGTTTATGCCAATGAAATATACTGGTGTTTGGTGGGAAATGCACTTAGGAAAATCCACTTGGGATTACGGTATGGAGCTCGTCGATGGAAAATGGACGGATACAGGAAAAGCACATGGGAAACATGGTGCAACGACCGAAAATGTAAAACGGTTTATAGATTTTTCAGCAAAAAATAATATTAAAGGTGTTTTAGTTGAAGGTTGGAATACAGGCTGGGAGCGTTGGATTGGTTTTGAAGACCGCGAAGGTGTATTTGATTTTGTCACACCATATCCCGATTACGATATAGATGAGGTAACACGATATGCTGAAGAAAAGGGAGTGCAAATTATTATGCACCATGAAACGTCGGCAGCAACGGAAACTTACACGAAACAACAAGATACAGCTTATGCCTTAATGCAAAAGTATGGTATGCATGCCGTGAAGTCTGGCTATGTGGGTAAAATTTTGCCTAAGGGCGAATACCATCATGGGCAGTACATGGTAAATCACTATAACAATGCCGCTATTAAAGCAGCCAAGTATCAAGTTGCCGTTAATGCCCACGAACCCATAAAAGCAACAGGTTTGCGTCGTACCTATCCAAATATTATTTCGCGCGAGGGTTTGCGAGGACAGGAATTTAATGCATGGGCTGGTGATGGAGGCAACCCTCCAGAGCACTTGCCTATTGTAGCCTTTACTAGAATGTTGGCTGGACCCATAGATTTTACACCTGGAATTTTCAATATAAAATTTGATGAATACCGAAAGGATAATCAAGTGAATACCACCTTAGCGCAACAATTAGCGTTATATGTAGTGATATACAGTCCAGTGCAGATGGCCGCAGATTTAGTGGAGCATTATGAAGCTAATCCCGAAGCTTTGCAGTTTATCCGAGATGTTGGGGTAGATTGGGAAAAATCGGTAGTATTACATGGTCAAGTAGGTGACTATGTGACCATTGCACGCCAAGAACGGAATACAGGTAACTGGTTTGTTGGTGGCATCACTGATGAAAATTCTGTATCTTTAGAAGTGGATTTTGGGTTTTTAGATGAAGATGAGGTATACGAAGCTATCATTTATAAAGACGGCGACGCAGCGCATTGGAATGATAATCCGATCGATTTACAAATAGAAAAACAAACCATAACCAAAGCCTCTAAGCTTAATATTAGATTAGCTGAAGGTGGTGGTTTTGCCATAAGTTTAAAAAAGAAGTTGAATTAATTTTTATCCCTATGAGAAAGATTACATTTATGCTTAGTCTCTTTTTGGGCTTCGCTCTGAGTGCCCAAGTGGGTATTAATACAGATACACCATTAAGTACTTTGGATATTAATGGGAATTTGTCGGTTAAGCACGTCTCATTGACTGGTGCTGCATCTGCGACTTTAATTGATGATGGAGTTTATATTTCACTATCACCTACAGCTGATAATCAAGAATTCCAGCTGCCAGATCCAAGAAGTTTCCCAGGGCGTATTTATATAATTCGAAATGTAACCGATAATGTAGATGCAGATGTTACTATGGATCCTGCGGCCATTGCTGATGGTGTGTTCTTTTTCGCAGGTAACAGCAGTAATGGCTTTGCAGGACCAGTGAATATGGATTCAGATAATGGTTCTCCTATAACTAATGCCAACAAAACACTCATTTTTATAAGTGATGGCTCTAATTGGACTTATGGTCAATTAGGTTTTTAGATTACATCAAAAATCATTTGTAAGATAGTCGCCTAAAGAGCGACTATTTTATTATTAGTACCTTTGTTAGTCACAATTTCATTGAATGGATATAAATGCTAATACAGAGTCACCTTTTGAAATGAAGGTGAGTTTTAATCGCTTACTAGAGCAATATGAGCAGCTCACATCGTCTAAGAGCCAGCATATTGCGGAGCATGCCCAAAAAGTGCTTAATATAGCCGCTGAGCATCCTGTTTTGCGCGAAGGTTTTAGTGATTTAGATCTATTGGATACCTACAAGGCAGAAATAGACATGCTCTTGCAAGATGCCTTTAGCAGTCTTTTGACGCACAATGAGATTAAAACGGCGCAGGTTCCTTTTTTTAACCACATCTTTAAGTCGTCTCAACGTTTCAAGGATATATTGAGTAAGGTTGGTCCTAGTTTTGAGCTCAAGGTAAAAAACATGCCCACAGACCAGACCTACATTATTGCTTGCTCCATAATCTTAAAAGAATGTTACGGGTACGATCTCAACTTTAAACGTCCTTTTTTTTATGAGATTCCTGATGCCAACGGCATCATGCGCTATTATAAAATCTTGTACAACGCTGACTTTACCGAAATTATCCCAAAGGATAACGCTGTTTCCATTACACAGCAAGATTATGATGAATTGTTGGACAATTTTGAGAATATTGATTTGTGGAAAGAGAAATTCCCACCAAAAAGTTATGAATTTAAAGGCTTTTTAATTTGCAATATTTTCGATGTTACTGACGATCAGTCCATTTCTAATATTAAAACAGCGTTAATTCATGAGAATAATAGGCAGAACGAAATTTTTATGGAAGATTTCCAGAATATATTTCGTTCGCTATTCGGATTAAAAACTATTAAAGTCGGTTTTTCTATTTACAATAAAAGTGAGGATACATTTGAGCAAATTCATGGAAACGGTATCAAAAGCTTTTTGTTGAATAAAAGAGATGCTGCGGCCTGCAAGGATGCCCTATGTGGTCAATCTTACAAGAAATTGTTGAAACAAAATAAATATTTCTCTGTTTCGAATGTAGACGTTCTTTATGAAAAGTCCCAAGGTAAGGCACCGCACATAGCCGCAATGCACCAACAAGGCATAAAAAGTGCCATTTTTGCTCCTGTTTCTAACGAAGACGGTCTTATGGGCGTTTTGGAAATCGTATCAGAGACACCAAAGGATCTCAATAGCATAAACGCCAACAAGCTCGTTGATGTTATGCCTTTTATTGTATCTGCTGTTGAACGCTCAAAAAAAGAGGAAGAAAACCTTATAGAAGCAATCATACAAAAGGAATGTACATCCATACACCAAAGTGTGCATTGGAGGTTTGAGCAAGAAGCGAAAAACTACATTAAAGACCAACGAAAGGGTAAGGAGCCTTCATTTAAAAAGATTGGTTTTGAAAATGTTTATCCTTTGTACGGGCAAATGGATATTAAGGGGTCTTCAAAAGCAAGAAATCTAGCCACACAGAAGGACTTGTTATTGCAGTTAAAATCTATCAAGACCTTGGTTGTTGAAGCTCGGAAGCAAAGAAGTCTTCCCATTTATGAGCAGTACGTCTTTCAAATCAACACTTACATAGATCAGTTAAATGAAAATTTTCAAGTAGATACAGAGCAGCAGATCGTGTCTTTTATTAAAGAGGAAATTGAGCCTGTATTAAAACATGTTGTGAAATCAAGTTCTTTAAAGCAAGAAGTTGACAAATATTTTGAACTTATTGATCATACAACACGTTCGGTGTATTATTACAGAAAAGAATATGATAAATCGATTGCTCTAATCAACAACGAAATGTCTGCACTGCTCGATTTGAAGCAGCAAGAGGCACAGTCCATGTATCCGCATTTTTTTGAGAGATACAAAACCGATGGTGTTGAGCACAATATGTACATCGGAGAGTCTATAACAAAGGAAGATAGCTTTAATCCTGTTTACCTGTATAATTTAAGATTGTGGCAGCTACAGGTCATGATAGAAATGGAAAATGCGTATTATCTTATGAGGTCAAAGCTTCCGGTTAGTTTGGATGTGGCTTCAATGATTTTGGTTTTTAATCAACCATTGACCATTAGTTTTAGAATGGATGAAAAACAATTCGATGTAGATGGAACTTATAATGCGCGTTATGAAATAGTGAAAAAGCGTGTGGACAAGGCATTTATAAAAGGAACGAAAAAACGCGTAACCCAAAAAGGGAAAATTACCATTGTATATTCTCAAAAAGAAGACGAGCGCGAGTACCTCAGGTACATTAAATTTTTGCAAGCAAAGCAGTATTTAGATACAGATGAGGAAGTTGTAGAGCTTCAAGACCTGCAGGATGTAACTGGACTAAAAGCCATAAGGGTTAGTGTGCTTTATCACAAAGACCAAGACTCCAATGGGCTTTACACTTATGAAGACCTTATGAAGGAGATTGTAGACTAAATAAGCGTGCTTGCTGGTCTTTCCGACAGTGCAAATGCTAGTCCAAAAGCAATGACACTGACCACGATGCCAACCATAAAAACGGTATAAGTAATCCTAAGGAGATTATATTTCCTGTTTAAAACAAGACCTAGAAAATACAAATCCTTTGTCAAGGATCCGTACAGGTAATTCTTGTCTTGCATCATTTCTTGCATGGCCCATTCAAATTCATTCAATGGCATTTGATGAAAATTACCAAAAAAGAGCAAATTCACTTTCTTTTTGGCCACATCTTCCTTGGTAAATTGCCCTTTGGTAACATTGGGCCTTGTTGCCAATACCGATAAAACAATACAGGCCACGGTAAAACACAAAAATATTAGTGTTGGGTATATAAGATAGGTGTTAGAAGGGTTGTCTAACTTTGGCAACAGATTAGATAAGGCTACCGAGATGATGATGGCATTAACCGATAATAAAATATTGGCTTTCGTATCTGCAATATCGCTCAGCGTTATATGGTTCCGCAAGGCCACCCTGAACATGGTCTCGATACCGCGATCCGGTAGGTCTAGTTTTTCTTTTTTGAACTTTAGTTCTGCCTTTTTTTGCTTAAGTTTTTCCGTCCTAGACTTTATTTTATTTTGACTCTGAATGAGTTGCGCCAGATTCCTACCTTTTCGGTCTTGCCATTTTTTCATGGCCACTTGCGAATAAAAGGTGTGCTTAGTTAAGAAATCTATATTTTGTTGAAGCCAATCGGCCCTGGAGATTTTTTTCCCCTGAGTCAGTTCCCACTCTTTACGTAAAAGTGAGGCATAATCTTCGTACCTTTTGCTAGATACGTGAGCAGAATCAGCATCTCGGATAAGCCCTTCCAATTTATTTTGGGGTTCATACGCCATCTCTGTGGCCAAAATAATTTTCTCTACGGCTTCTATATCCGATGCTTCTAGCCCTTGATTTTTTAAAAAAGAGGCTGCTATTTTAGCACTGGCAATCTCGTGTCCTTCGATGGTCTCAGTGAATCCAGTATCATGAAACCACGCCGCGATGAGTAAGTGTTGTTCTTCTGTTTGAGTAAGGTCACTCTCTTCAATAAGCTCTTTTAATTTGCTGACAACCCTTTGGGTATGAGCTAAATTATGATAAACAAATTTTGGGTCTAGATGAGAATTTAGATACTCTACTACATAAGCTTCTGCTGCAGTTATTACTTTTTCCATGGAGATAAACTATTGGCACTAATTTAAGAATAATTTATCGTCTTAATAGTCTGCTATTTGTAACTTTATCTAGGGCTTTTGGGTATTTTGACCCTCAACGCGTAACCTCCTGTCTTTTAATTGAATTGTAAATGAAGAATATAAATATAGCAGACTCTTTTAATGTTGAACTTAAGGAAGATGAAAATGTAGACAATACAAGACGAAAAGTGTTTGAGGCTGCTTATTCTTTTGTGACACCGCTCCAACCTTCAAAGCCGCAATTAATTCATGTATCAATGGACATGGCCGAATCTTTGGGTATAGATCCAAAATCGGTTCATTCAGAGGAATTCTTAAATATAGTTTCTGGTAAGGAGGTTTATCCTAATACGCGGCCTTATGCCATGGCGTATGCAGGGCATCAGTTTGGGTCCTGGGCAGGGCAATTGGGCGACGGAAGAGCTATCAACCTCTTTGAAGTAGAACATAATCACAAGCGTTGGGCTTTGCAATTAAAAGGCGCCGGACCCACGCCTTATTCAAGGCAAGGTGATGGTTTAGCGGTACTTCGCTCCTCCATTAGGGAGTATCTCTGTAGTGAAGCTATGTTCCATTTAAATGTGCCAACAACAAGGGCGCTTTCTTTAGTGCTCACAGGAGATGAGGTATTAAGGGATATGTTATACGATGGTAATACAGCATATGAAAAAGGCGCCATTGTTTGTAGGGTAGCGCCAACCTTTATTCGTTTTGGGAATTTTGAATTATTTGCGGCGCGCCAAGATTTTAAGAATCTCAAGGCCTTAACAGATTATACGATTAGGTATTTTTTTCCGCATTTAGGAGCACCATCCAAAGAGGTTTACATCTCATTTTTTAGAGAAGTCGCCAACCGAACACTAGACATGATCGTGCATTGGCAACGCGTGGGCTTTGTTCATGGTGTAATGAATACGGATAATATGTCTATTCTTGGATTAACCATAGACTACGGACCGTATGGTTGGTTAGAAGGTTTTGACTTTGGATGGACACCCAACACCACAGATCGGCAAAATAAACGCTATCGCTACGGTAACCAGCCTAATATCGCACTTTGGAATTTGCTTCAGCTCGCTAATGCGCTATTCCCGCTTGTTGAAGAAGCCAAACCCTTTGAGGCTATTTTACATCAGTACCAAACAGATTTTGAACAGAAATTTCTGGATATGATGCGTTCTAAAATAGGCTTACAAACATCATCACAGCAAGACAAATCGCTTATAGATAACTTACAGGATTGCCTTCTTATGGCCGAGACGGATATGACCATTTTTTTCAGAAACCTCGCTTCATATGAAAAAGATAAAGATTCCATAAAAGCTATCTTGATGCCAGCCTTATATAGACCTAAAGATATTACTCCAAAATCCCTAGGAAAGTGGTCAGAATGGTTTGAAATGTATGGTCAAAGACTAGGAAAAGAAACGCTTTCCAATAAGGCAAGAAAGGTCGCAATGAACAAAGTTAACCCAAAGTACGTCCTAAGAAACTATATGGCACAAATGGCAATAGATGAAGCCAATGAAGGCAATTATCAGCTCATTGAAGAGTTATTTGCCATGTTAAAAAAACCATATGAGGAACAAACGGAAAACGAAAAGTGGTTTGCCAAGCGCCCAGAATGGGCAAGGCACAAAGTAGGGTGTTCTATGCTATCCTGTAGCTCTTAAATTTTTATGTATTGATTATGAAACGAACCGAACTAAAAATAAAAAATCGAAAAGGTTTAACACTAAATGCACAACTGGAACTACCAGCGAACCAAAAACCCAGTCACTACGCCATTTTTGCCCATTGCTTTACCTGTAGCAGTAGCCTTAACGCAGTAAGGCATGTGAGTAGAGCCTTAGCACAAGATGGATTTGGTGTAATTCGTTTTGATTTTACCGGTTTGGGAAGAAGTGAGGGTGAATTTGCAGATAGCCATTTTTCCGCAAATGTTGAAGATTTACTAGATGTGCACGATTACATTTCTCAACATTACCAAGCTCCGAGCCTGCTTGTAGGGCATTCTCTAGGTGGTGCAGCGGTATTGGTTGCGGCTTCAAAATTAGATAGTGTTAAAGCGGTAGCAACCATTGGTGCGCCGGCCACGGTGAATCATGTTAAACGCTTGTTTTCGCATCAAATTGAAAATATTGAGGAAAAGGGTAAAATTAAGGTGGATATTGGTGGCAGACCATTTGAAATAGATGAAGCGTTTATTTCGGAATTTGATAATACAGATTTGCCTGCTGTAGTGAAAGACCTCCGTAAACCTTTATTGCTCATGCACGCGCCCTTTGATACTATCGTTGGGATAGAAAATGCACAGCAGTTGTACGCAATGGCGCACCATCCAAAAAGCTTTATTTCCTTAGACGATGCCGACCATTTACTTTCTAGGGAAACGGATAGCAGTTATGTCGGAGAGGTTATAGGAACTTGGGCCAAACGCTATTTTCCCGTAAAAGAAAATCAAATGTTGAGTACCCAAGGTGAGCAACTGGTAGGTCATCTCAACTTGATTGAAGATAATTTTACCACTACTATACAAACCAAAAAGCACAGTCTCATAGCCGATGAACCAGTGGAGGCAGGTGGTAATGACTTTGGACCTTCTCCCTACGAATATTTAAATGCAGCCCTAGCAGCTTGTACCACAATGACATTAAAGCTTTACGCAGAACGAAAGGCGTGGGATTTAAAGGAAGTCTATGTGTACCTGTCTCATGCCAAAACACATACTGAAGATTTAAAACGAAACGACGAGTCGCCAAGATATTTGGATCATATCACCAAAAGATTAAAATTTGTGGGTAACTTAGAAGCAAATCAAATAGAAAAACTAAAAGACATAGCATCACGATGCCCAGTTCACAAAACATTGGCGAGTGAAGTTGTGTTTGATACAGAAATTATTGAACCTTGAGTACAATTGAAGTTGAACATTCAGCAATAACGAGTAAAAAATTTTTAGAAATAAGGCAGCGCACCGAAGCCTTGTGTAAATCATTAAAAGCAGAGGATGTCTCTTGTCAGCCAGTGGAGTTTGTATCTCCTCCAAAATGGCATATGGCACATACCACTTGGTTTTTTGAACAGTTTGTTTTAGTGCCACATTACCAAGATTATAAAGTTTACAATAAAGATTACGCCTATTTTTTCAATAGCTATTACAATAATGTGGGCCCAAGGGTTTTAAGGCACAAACGCGGCCTAATGACCAGGCCAACTCTTAATGAGGTTTTGGCTTACAGGAGTTACGTTAATGAGCATATGCAAAAGTTTATTGAAGCTGGTATACCAGAAGATATAACCAAGACCATAGAAATAGGTCTGCAACATGAGCAACAACACCAAGAACTTCTCATTTACGATATAAAGTATTTATTTGGGCATCAACCAGCCTACCCAACTCTCGATTTTAAAATAGAGTTAAAAACTGAAGAACAAGACCTTAACCTGATTTCTAATCCAGAGTATTTGGAATTTATAAAATCCGGTGGCTATGACGACTTTAACTTGTGGCATGCTGATGGCTGGGATTATATTAAATCAAATAATATAGAGGCACCGCTATATTGGCACCAAGATGATAATCATTGGAGGCACTACACATTAAACCATGGATTGGTAGATTTAGAACCTAACGCACCTGTTTGCCATATCTCTTTTTACGAGGCTTTTGCTTTTTCACAGTGGAGTGGCATACGCTTACCAACCGAATTTGAGTGGGAGGTTGCTTCTCCTAATATTAAAAATGGTCAACTGTGGGAGTGGACCAATAGTGCTTACTTGCCTTATCCCAATTATGCGAAGGCAGAAGGAGCTTTAGGAGAATACAATGGTAAATTCATGGTCAATCAAATGGTGTTGCGTGGTGGATCGGTAGCGTCTTCGCCAAGTCACGTGCGTAAGACCTACAGGAATTTTTTTCATCCAGAAATGCGCTGGCTCTTTTCAGGAATTAGACTTGCCAAATAAATGACAGATTCCTTTGCACAAGACGTTCTTAAAGGTTTAAGCGCCGAGCACAAGTTTTTGCCATCAAAATACTTTTATGATGACAATGGCAGTAGGCTGTTTAAGCAGATAATGGACATGCCAGAGTATTATTTGACCAATTCAGAATTTGAGATTATTTCCCTGCAGTCAAAACAGATTTTTAAAACTCTAGGTTTTTCGCAACCCTTTAATATAGTGGAATTAGGAGCGGGAGATGGCTTTAAAACATTCAAATTTTTAGAATTCCTGGTTCAGCATGATATTAAATTTAATTATGTACCTGTAGATATTTCTTCAGAAGCCATGGAAATGTTAACGGCCAATCTAGAGAAAAGACTTCCTGGAATAGTCGTAAAACCTAAGGTTGGTGATTACTTTAAAATATTGAGCATCAATAAAACAAGTCAATATCCCAGTTTACTGCTATTTCTTGGTTCCAATATTGGGAATTATAAACAAGATAAAGCTCAAGAGCTTTTGAAACTGTTCAATGCAAATATGAAAAAGGGAGACAAATTGTTGGTGGGCTTTGATCTAAAGAAAAACCCATTAACTGTTCATAAAGCTTATTTTGATTCCCAAGGGATAACAAAACGATTTAACCTTAATTTACTTCTGCGAATCAATAGAGAACTAGATGCAGATTTTCAAATAGATAATTTCGACTTTTATTGTCATTACAATCCTTTAACTGGAGATGTAAGGAGTTACATTGTGAGTTTAAGGGCACAGCAGGTTCATATCAAAAAGATTGATAAGGTATTTAAATTTGATTATAATGAATTGATTAGTACCGAATTGTCTAAGAAATACAGTTTAGAAGAGATAGAAGCCTTAGCTAAAACCACCGATTTTAAACTAAAAACTAATTTTTTAGATTGCAAGCATTATTTTACAGACAGTCTTTGGGAAAAATAAATTTTACCTAACCTAATGTACAAAATCATAGACGTATTCCATTTGCTTAAGGACCGCATACAATTTTTAATGTTGGTAGCATTTATTTTTAGCTTTAGTGCTTGTGCAACCTATGAATTGCAGGTTAATGAAGCGGTTGCCAAAGGATTTCCTATTGAAAAAACACTGGAGCATTCCTTTTTTTTGATTGGTGATGCTGGTTTGGCTGCAGAATCTGGTCGAGACTGGGCAGTGGTAGCTCTTAAGGAACAATTGAAAAAGGCTCAATCCAACAGTACCGTAATATATCTTGGTGACAATATTTATCCCAAAGGCTTACCAAAAAAAGATGACGAGTCCCGCGCATTTGCAGAGGCACAATTAGATGCGCAAATCGAAGCTGTCAATGGATTTAAGGGAAATACCATTTTTATACCTGGCAACCATGATTGGTACAGTGATGGACTTAATGGCCTTGAACGACAAGAAAAGTATGTTGAGCAGAGATTGGGTAAAGATTCGTTTTTACCAGAAGATGGTTGCCCTATTGAGAAAATTGATATTTCAGATGATATTGTGTTGATTATTCTAGATTCTGAGTGGTACTTAACCAATTGGGACAAGCATCCAAAAATGAATGATAAATGCGATATTAAAACACGGGAAAAGTTTTTCGTAGAGTTTGAAGATGATATTAAAAAAGCCCGAGGAAAAACAACTATAGTGGCCATACACCATCCTATATTTACCAATGGGCCTCATGGAGGACAATATAGTTTTAAAAGCCATTTGTCGCCAATACCAGTTTTGGGAAGCCTAAAAAATTTAATAAGAAAGACAGGAGGTGTTGTTACTGTTGATGTGCAGAACAAGTTTTACAATGAATTTAGGGAACGCATCGTTGCCATATCCCAAGAAAATGAAAAAACCATATTTGTTTCGGGCCATGAGCATACGCTACAATACCTAATTCAAGATAATCTGCCACAAATTGTTAGTGGTTCTGGGTCAAAAACATCCGCAACCCGTAACGTTGGACCTGGACTGTTTTCATATGGAGAAATTGGTTTTGCAAGATTGGATGTCTTTACAGATGGCTCGTCACATGTTAGGTTTTATGCCAAGGGACATAATAGCCCAGTTTTTGAAACAACGGTCCATAAAGCCGATACGGAATATGTTCTGCCTGTCTTCGAGGAGATGCCGACGACGAGGAAAGCCTCTATTTATTCCAAAGAGGAAATCACTAAAGGAGGACTTTATAGGTTTTTTTGGGGCGAACGCTACCGCAAGTATTTCGGAACTGAAATAGAAGCGCCAACAGTACGTTTAGACACCTTGTTAGGTGGGCTAAAACCTGTTAGAAAAGGTGGTGGGCACCAATCAAAATCCTTGCGATTGGAAGATAAAATGGGACGTCAATACGTAATGCGAGCTTTAAGAAAGAATGCACTGCGCTATCTGCAATCCGTGGCATTTAAAAATCAATATATCGAAGGACAGTTTGAAGACACCTACACCCAAGATTTGCTTTTAGATGTGTTTACGGGATCACACCCTTATGCACCTTTCACTGTTGCCACATTGGCCGATGCGGTTGGGATTTATCATACCAAGCCTGTGTTGTACTATGTGCCAAAGCAAAAAGCGTTAGGAGCCTATAATGAAGATTTTGGAGATGAGCTGTACATGATAGAAGAGCATACCTCAGAAGGTCATGGCGACAAGGCAAACTTTGGTTATTCCAATGAGATTATCAGTACCGATGATGTTTTGGAAAAGTTATTAGAGGATGAAGAATTTGTTCTAGATGAGGCATCCTACATAAGGGCACGTTTATTTGATATGGTCATTGGCGATTGGGATAGACATGAAGACCAATGGCGATGGGTAGAGTTCAAGGAAGATGATAGGGTAGTTTACAGACCTGTACCAAGAGACAGGGATCAAGTGTTCTCCATTATGTCAGATGGCGCTTTACTTGGTGTATTAACCACTATCGTACCAAGTTTAAGATTGCTTCAAAGTTATGATGAAGAACTTAAAAGCACTAAGTGGTTTAATCTTGAGCCCTACGCTCTAGACATGGCTTTAATAAATAATTCAGGGAAACCTGTGTGGGACCAACAGGTTAAAGTCATTCAAAATGGTCTTACTGACGAAATCATTGAAGAGGCCTTTTCCTTTTTTCCGGCTGAAGTGATGGATAGTACTATCGTTGAAATCAAGAAAAAATTAATAGGACGAATCCAACGGCTTCAGGACTTATCCGATCGTTATTATGAGCAACTCAACAGAATTGCAGTTGTAAAAGGAACCCATAAAGACGACTGGTTTGATGTTGTGCGCTTGCCAGATGGTAAAACTAAAGTTGCATCCTATCGCATTAAAGGAGGAGAAAAGGCCGATGTCATGCACGAGAGAGTATACGATAAAGCTATTACCAAGGAAATATGGATTTACGGTCTAGATGATGATGATATTTTTGAGGTATCTGGGAATGGCAAGAGTCCAATAAAACTTCGTTTAATTGGTGGTCAAAATAAGGATGTCTATGGTGTAAAAAATGGAAAGAAGGTTAAAATCTACGACTATAAATCTAAGGAGAGTGAATTTCTTACCCAACACGGTACAAAAAAGCTAACCGATGATTATGACACCAATGTTTACAACTATAAAAAATTAAAGTACAATAGTAATCAGTTCTATCCTAAAATTGGTGCAAATCCAGACGACGGTTTAGCCCTTGGTTTTACAAATATCTACACGCGCTATGGCTTCGAGCGTAATCCGTTTAGCGCTCAGCATAAAATTTCCGCTGGGTATTATTTTGCAACACAAGGGTTTGATTTCGAATATAATGGTGAAATAGCCAATGTCTTAGGAAAATTGAATCTAGGACTGAATGCAAAATTTACAAGTCCAAATTACGCTACAAACTTTTTTGGTATAGGAAATGAAACCAACAATCCTCAAGCTGAAGAAAATGATGGTTTGGATGTAGGTAGAGATTATAACCGCGTTAAATTGGAACAAACAAGCTTTACACCATCTTTGGTCTGGAGAGGGCGCATGGGTGCTATGTTTCAATTTAGCTTAAGTTATGAGTCCTTTGAGGTAGAACCTACCGAAGGACGTTTTATAAATACGGTGATTGGAGACAATGTGAGCTTTTCTGATGAATTCTATGGTGCTGACGTCATTTATAGCTATGCCAATTTTGACAATACATCGTTTCCAACCCTTGGTATGAGTTTTGGAATGCATGTTGGCTATAGACATAATGTTTCCACGAGCGATGGTTTTGGTTACATTAATCCAGAATTAGCAATAGATTACAAGCTTATACCGTCCGGACAATTGGTTCTAGCCTCTAAGGTAAAAGGGCAAATAAATATTGGTGATGATTTCCAGTTTTATCAGGGCGCCAATTTAGGCCAAAATGAAGGACTCAGAGGCTTTAGGCGCGAGCGGTTCATTGGAAACTCAGCTTTTGCTCAGACAACGGATTTAAGACTAAATCTGCGAAAGGTTAAAACAGCATTGCTGCCATTGAATATTGGATTCTTTGGAGGGTTTGATTATGGTAGGGTGTGGGCAGATGGCGAAGATTCTTCCATTTGGCATACCTCAGTCGGCGGTGGAATTTTTGCCGAAGCTGCAGAAATGCTATCCTTTAATCTTTCGGCATTTAATAGTACGGATGGAGTTCTTTTTGCCTTTAGGCTCGGTTTCGGATTTTAACCTTACCATCACTGCTTAACGGTTTCTGAGGAAGCGTTTAGTTCAAACTCATAAATATTACCACCTTCTGGTCCGTTACGTTCATCTGTAATAATTACAGTAGAGTTTGTTTTAAAACATACGCCTTCCTTTTGGGAATTATGCTTAAATGGAAGTTCTTCAATATTTCCAGAGAAAAAATCATCTCGACTAAACGCGGTCAATTTCCAAATTTTGTCATGGTTTAGCAGCAGAACAGTTTTGCCGTCATCGCTTATGTCGGCAGAAGTGATTTTGTTGTCCTTCCCAGGAAGATTGTAATCGGTAGTTTCAATGGCTTCATGTTTGCCTAAACGATTGGGCACTTTATAAACTTTAAAAGTTTTGGTCTCTTTCGTAAATATGTAGAAGTAATTGTTCAAAATGAAGAAAGCTTCAAAATCTTCTCCTTTTTTCTGTTTTGGCAAATAAAAATCTATTCGTTGGGCTTTAGTTTGGAATTTGTCTAAATCATCTTTGTCAATTTTATAGATGGTATATACTCTACCGTCCTTGGCATTATTGCCGAATTCACCAATATAGATATTCCCTTTCGAGTCCATGGTAAGGTCTTCCCAATCCCTATTTTCGGCATTTTCAATGGTAATCGTCTTAATTATTTTACCATTTTGTTTGAGCCCATAGAGCGTATTGGAGTTTCCGGAGTCTTCAATGACCCATAAGACCTTAGCATCACGAGCATATTCTGCTGCAGACACTTCCTCTAAATCATTGCTCAGGTCGCCTAAAAGCTTCAAATTGCCTTGAGATTGGCAAGAGGATACAATGAGGAAAATAAAAATTAGTCTTTTGGACATTATACATGTAATTTTGAGGTCTTAGACAATAGTATTGCACACGTACAAAGATATCATAATTATTGGCGGAGGCGCAGCAGGTTTTTTTGCGGCGATTAACATTGC
>CAZGDG010000064.1:0-18738 GCA_964524415.1 uncultured Flavobacteriaceae bacterium | reverse complement strand
GCTATGGAAATCCCACCTCTTAATCCGCCCCAGGTCATTATAACATTGGTCCTCGGCACAAAGTCTAGCTTCTTGGCAAAAATGGTTATTGGTGGCCATAAAGAAATATAACGGCACAATAAAATTATAGGAATAGCTAAAAGTCCTGCATATATGTAGTTAGCTTCTAAGGTAAGAACAAGCATTTCCATACCAATCATAACAAAAAGAATGGTATTCAACAGCACATCTATCATCTCCCAAAACTTATCTACATACATCTCTACAGTTTCTGACATTGCAGAATTTCTAATCTTGTCATTACCCACCAATAGGCCAGCCGTCACCATGGCTAAAGGTGCCGAAACATGGAACTTATGGGAAAGCATTGTTCCTCCCATAACCAAGGCTATGGTAAGAATAACCTCAACCTCGTAGTTATCGATAGACTGCATCAAACGGTAAGTAATCCAACCCAAAATGAGCCCTAAGGCTATTCCACCTATTACTTCTTGTCCAAAAAGCGTTACAATATCCGAGAATTCAAATGGAGCATCTGGCTTTGCAGCAATAGCAAAAATGGTTAAGAACACTACGACACCTACACCGTCATTAAAGAGCGATTCCCCTACAATTTTGGTCTCTAGCTTTTTAGGAGCTCCTGCTTTTTTTAGTATGCCCAACACAGCAATAGGGTCGGTTGGAGATATTAAGGCTCCGAAGAGCAAACAATTAATAAAGGAAACCTCGATACCAATACCATTGATGAGGTAAAACATCGCTGTACCCACCAAAAATGTCGAAACCAATACACCTAAAGTGGCAAACATTAATATGGGGCCGCGTTGCACTCGTAACTGTTCAAAATTTGTGTGAAGTGCACCGGCAAATAGCAGGAAACTAAGCATAATATCCAGCAGTACGGTTTCAAAATCTATACTATTGATAAAGGCCTTTTCTTGCATTAAAAGTGTATCGTCAAACTGTGCCAGCACAATAACGCCAAGGGTAAAAATTATGGTAATGAGCATCAGTCCAATAGTTATGGGCAATTTTAAAAATCGAACGTTGATGTATCCAAAAAGTGCAGA
The DNA here is from genome assembly GCA_964524415.1 of uncultured Flavobacteriaceae bacterium. GTDB lineage: Bacteria > Bacteroidota > Bacteroidia > Flavobacteriales > Flavobacteriaceae > Winogradskyella. Next base: position 17,668 of record CAZGDG010000064.1, on the reverse strand, counting down.
TAGGACAATTAGGACAGTGGCAATTGAATAATACTCCATAATTACTTATACGTTTTGTTAAGACAAAAATATAGACTTAAAATATACTTCTAGTTAAAAATATTCAGCCTGAAGATTTTCTCTAAGGCGCCAAATTGATATTTGCTTAATCCATTAGCTTCCCTCCGCAGGCAGGAGTATGACAAACCTCGACTTATAAATTTCTTAAAAATACTCAAATTTCGAATGGAATGAAGTTAATTTGCAAAGTCTAAACCAATGCCATCCAACCAATGAAAACGTTTTTCTATTTAAGCACGTGCAACACTTGTGCCCGAATCATGAATGAGCTTAATCTTCCAAATGACATAAGGCTTCAGGATATTAAAACCGAACCTATTACCTCGACCCAATTGGAAGAGATGAAAACTTTAGCCGGATCTTATGAAGCGCTTTTTAGCAAACGTGCGCGCTTGTATAAGGAACTAAATCTCAAGGAGAAAAACCTTTCTGAAAACGATTACAAAACATATATTCTAGAACATTATACCTTTTTAAAGCGACCTGTTCTCGTTTATAACGACTCAATTTTTATAGGCAACTCCAAAAAAACAGTTGAGGACGCCAAATCTGCAATAGATGTATAGCAGAACCTTTGCCATAGTTGCACTTTTTTTAGTGCAGCTCCTTTATGGTCTCAACTTTACCTTTTCCAAGGTTATCATGAACGGTAATTTTGTAAAGCCCTTTGCGCTTACTATTCTGCGTGTTGGTGGTGCTGGATTACTATTTTGGATATGTAGCCTCTTCTTGCCTTCTGAAAAAATAGAACGGAAAGACTACTTGAGGTTCTTTGCCGCTGCTATTTTTGGTGTTGTCATCAATATGCTGCTTTTTTTAAAAGGTGTTGAACTCACCACACCAATACATGCCGCTTCAATTGTTACCATAACTCCTGTAATAATTTTAATCCTCTCAGCCCTCATTCTTAATGAAAAGATTACCAAGCTTAAAGTTTTTGGTGTTATACTAGCCTTTTCTGGAGCCATTGTTCTCACAATTTACGGGAAATCCATAAGACCAGGCGACAATGTGGCCTTGGGCAATATTTTAGTGTTTATAAACGCCACCTCTTACAGCATCTACATCATTCTTATTAAACAGCTTACCGCAAAATACCATCCATTTACCTTTATTAAGTGGTTGTTCTTATTTGGATTTTTTATGGTCTTGCCATTTGGTTACCAACAACTACAAGATGTACAATGGTCTAGTTTTACGCCTTTTATTTCATTTTCTGTATTATTTGTGGTCGTTGGTGCGACCTTTGCAACCTACCTTCTCAATCCTATGGCTCTGAGTAAACTTAAAGCCTCCACCGTTGGCGTGTTTATATATTTACAACCTGTCATTGCTGGCCTTTTTGCTATAATCATGGGTGCAGATGTTATTGATTCTGTAAAAATCATGGCTACTGTACTAATTTTTTCTGGCGTATATTTAGTTTCTATTAAACCAAAAAAGACGTTATAATTTGTCTTATGTTTTTAAAACCTTTCCATCAGTTAAGGCTATACCAGATTCGTGTTGGGCTGATTTAAACTTTAGGCAAAACATTTATTTTAAGCCTGAATTCTTACTTGCTTTTGAGGCTGCCAATGGAGATATTACCTTCAATTATATTCTTGTTTTTAAAAATGGAAAAGCGGTTGCCTTCGCCTACACTCAAATAATCACCATTAGTATTAAGACCATAACAAAGAACACGCGTATGCTAAAGCGTATTCGGCAAGTTATTAATACACTTTTTAGGCAGCATCCACTGCGTGTATTATTCTGTGGTAACATATTTTTAAGTGGTGAATATGGCATCTTTCTTCAGGATGGGGAAAACAAAACAGATGCTTTCAAAGTCATAGCCAAGGCGTTAAAGCAACTTTCAAAAAACACCAAAGAACTTCATGCGCTTTTCGTTAAGGATTTTGAAGAGAACTCTCTTAAAATAACGAACCAACTTTATGATTTTGATTATGCCTCTATGACGGTTGAACCCAACATGATTATCAACCTTAAACCCGAATGGCAAAGTTTCAAAGATTACAAATCGGCTTTAAAATCCAAATACAGGGTCAAGGCTAACAAGGCCGATTCTAAAAGCAAAACACTTAAAACTCTATTTTTTTCGGAGGCTGATATCAAAAAGCACTTAAAATCACTTCAAGACCTTTATCAAAACACCATTGATAATGCCGATTTTAATGCTCAAATACTAAACCTTGAAACCTACGTTCACCTTAAATCCGCGTTTCCCGAAAAGTTTTTTGTTAAAGGCTATTTTTTAGGCGAGCAACTTGTAGGCTTTTTATCGGCCATGCACAACCAGTCAAATTTAGATGCGCATTTCATTGGTATCGATTATACCTTAAACAAGACTTATGCGATTTATCCAAGGATTTTAAACGATTATGTGAAATTAGGTTTGGAAGTGGGTGCAACTCAAATCAATTTAGGGCGTACGGCTTCAGAAATAAAAAGTACACTTGGTGCTGTCCCTCAAGGTCTTACTTGTTATTGCAGGCACAAACGCAACCTGCCAAACCTCATCCTTAAACCCTTTATTGCCAATGTTAAGATAAAAACCTTTAAGCAGCATTATCCCTTTAAGTAATTATACCTGCAAAGGTTTGGGCCTAACACCGTGTTTTCTTGTATCGGCCTTGGTTAAAACTTTAAAATTTTCAGACTTTGGGAATTTATGTGCAAGCTCTAGCATAGCTTCTGGCAGGCTTGTGAGCTTTCTCAACTTTAAATCAATCCAACCACCCTGCATTTCGCAATGCGCCAAATGGTCGCCCTTATGGTTGTAAAAATCATGTTCAAACATAAAGAGCATCCCATCTTCACTTAGACCAGATACCTTAATGGTTACCGTTATAGGTGTACCAATAAAGGATTCCTTAAAGTAGTACATGTGCTCATAAAACACTACCGGACCAATCCCATTATCTATAATATCCTTCATGGTAAAACCGTATTCGTTAAAAAAGGACATCCTAGCGTGGCTCATAAAATTAGTGTAGGCCGAATTGGCCAAGTGGCCATTGGCATCGACATCGCTCCATCTAATTTCAAATTGTTTTTTATACATGATATGATTTTTGTTAAACTCCAAATTTAAAAATAACAAAGGCTTTGCTTAAATACTTTTCCCATTATTTAACGCAGGTCTCTATACTTTCATTTTTGTACCTTTGCGGAACTTAATTTTAGTAGTATTTCACATGATACAGTCCATGACAGGCTATGGGAAAACTGTTTTGCAGCTCCCAACCAAAAAAATTTCCATAGAACTGAAGTCCCTCAACAGCAAAAACCTAGATGTCAATGCGCGTATGCCATCGATGTATCGTGCCAAGGAACTTGATATACGCAAACTTATAGCTACTAATTTAAGACGTGGCAAAGTAGATTTCTCACTTTATGTAGAAATTACTGGTGAAGACACCTCTTCAAAGATTAACAAAACAGTAGTACAAGAATACATAAAGCAGCTTAAGGAAGTTGTTGATGGCGACCCAACGGAACTCTTAAAAATGGCGGTTAGACTTCCAGATGCTGTAACCACAGAACGCGATGATATTGATGAAGAAGAGTGGCAAGCCATTGAAAACGGTATAAATGACGCTATCTTAAAAATCGTAGCATACCGAAAAGACGAAGGCCAAACCTTAAAACAAGACTTCACAGACCGCATCGCAACGCTAAAACAACTGCTTGAAAAGGTCATGACCATGGACCCTGATCGCATCGAAGGCGTAAGAGCTAGACTAGAGAAGGGCATTGCGGAAATTAAGGAAAAAGTGGATGAGAACAGGTTTGAACAAGAGCTCGTGTACTATATTGAAAAATTTGATATAACGGAAGAGAAAGTAAGGTTGGAGAATCACTTGGATTATTTTTCTTCAGCTTTAAATTCTGACGATTCCAACGGAAAAAAACTAGGTTTCATTTCTCAAGAAATTGGCAGGGAAATCAACACTATTGGGTCTAAGGCAAATTTTGCACCGATGCAAAAATTGGTCGTTCAAATGAAAGATGAACTAGAGAAAATAAAAGAGCAACTTCTTAACGTTCTGTAAGTGTGGAAAAAGCATCAAAACAAGGCAAGCTCATCGTATTCTCGGCACCATCTGGATCTGGGAAGACAACTATAGTAAGGCACCTGTTAAAACAACCCGAGCTCAATTTGGAGTTTTCTATTTCAGCCACCTCACGAGAGCCAAGAGGCCATGAGGTCGATGGAAAAGATTACTACTATCTCAGCCTTAAAGAATTCAAGACAAAAATCAAAAATGACGAATTCCTAGAGTGGGAAGAAGTATACAGAGATAATTTTTATGGTACACTAAAATCTGAAGTTGAACGCATCTGGGCCAAAGGCAAACATGTCATTTTTGATATTGACGTTTCAGGCGGTTTACGCATTAAACGTAAGTTCCCTGAGCAGACGCTAGCTATTTTTGTAAAACCTCCTGATTTAAACGAACTGGTTAGACGCCTCAAGGAGCGTGGAGAAGAAAGTCCAGAAAAAATAAGTATGCGCGTTTCCAAAGCACCTGCAGAATTGGCTACTGCACCTCTTTTTGATGAAATTGTTGTCAATTCCAATTTAGATGAAGCTTTAGAAAACGCCTATAAATTAGTGTCGGATTTTATTTCTAGGTAAGTCATGAAAGTAGGTTTATTTTTTGGCACTTTCAATCCTATACATGTGGGTCACCTCACAATAGCCAATCATATTGTAGAGCATAGCGATTTAGACCAGGTTTGGTTTGTAGTAACTCCACAAAGTCCCTTTAAACAGAAAAGTAGTTTGTTGGACAATTACCAACGGTTAGAGATGGTGTATCTTGCAACCAAAGACTACACCACCCTTAAACCAAGTAATATCGAATTTAGCTTAAAACAACCCAATTATACCATAGATACATTGGTTTACTTGGAAGAAAAATATCCGCAACATGAGTTTGCCTTAATTATGGGTGAGGATAACTTAAAGAGCTTTCATAAGTGGAAAAATTATGAACTCATTCTAGAAAATTACAGCATCTACGTATACCCAAGACTATCAAAACGTATTGTGCCAGAACAATTTAAAGCGCACCCAAAAATAATTAACATTTCTGCTCCAATAATGGAGCTGTCCTCTACGTTTATTAGACAGGAGATTAAGGCTGGAAGGAACATTCGACCTATGCTTCCGGATGAGGTTTGGAAGTATTTAGATGAAATGAATTTTTACAAATAACAACAACACAACAAATGTTAAACAATTTTTCAATTGCATTTAATTAGTTATTTTTATTACGATTTTAATAGGGGAAGCAGATGACGTTTACAATCGCGTTTTTAATAAGTATTACCGCATTTATTTTATTCAAGATAAAAACTATTTCTAAAAGGCAAAATTTAAAGCCTAATCTAGAGCAGCGCCTTGTGGTATCTGGCATACTGCTCATTATTTTTATAGTAACGCACGCCACGCTGCCTTATCCGGAATCCTTATATTGGTTTATTGTGCTAGGGATTTTAGCAGTTATCAGTATTTTATCTTTTGAAGTGATAAAAAAAGAATTGCAACGTTTCAATCGTTTATCATTAAAAGATCGTGCTACAAACGTTGTGTTTTACAGTTTGTTGGTAACTGTGACTACCATTCTTATTTAGAAATGATAGAAGGCATTCTTTAAATGCTCAATCGAATAGTTCGAGCCTTTTTTTACGATACCAATGATATCAAACCTAACCTCATCTTCGATATTGAGCTCTGTAACATATTCATTGACCGCTTTCACAAGGTTTTTTATTTGCTTGGGTTTTACAAAATCTTGAGGATTGCCAAAATCTAAGGAAGACCTTGTTTTTACCTCTATAATAGCCAGGACGCCATCCTTTTGGGCGATAATGTCTACTTCAGCCTTATCAAATCTGTAATTCCGTTCAAGAATTTTGTATTTAGCCTTAATGAGATAATCTACTGCAAGATTTTCTCCCTTTTTTCCCAAATCGGTATGCTCTGCCATAAATCTAAAATAAAAAAGAAATTGTTTGCCTTCAAATCACCAAACGCATTTATACTCCGAAAAACCTTAAGCCTCTAAAATTGATTGCGACAGCGTGAAAAACATAAATAAGCCTAAAATAAATTGGCCTTATACCTTATCTTTATCTTGGACGTAACGCTCCCTATCTCATGGCCAGACATATAAAATGTCCAAATTGTGGCGAATTCAATGTAGACCAAACCCATTGCTCAAAATGCGGCACTCTTTTGTCCTATAAAAAACGGCGCCAATTAGCCCATGAAGAAAGAGAACAAAAGCGCAAAAAGGAGGAGTTAGAGCAAGAGAAAAATAATCCATCCTTCTTTGATAAGTATTCAAAGAGTCGGTTCTGGGTTGTTCGTGCATTAGTAACGATTCTTAATGCCATATGGCTGGGATTCCTTGCCATAGGGAGTTTTATCGCTTGGTTAATTACAGCAATTGCGGCATGAGTATTCTCAAAAATCCCACTTTTATTAGCCTATTCAGTTTGGCTGTTTTAGTCCATTTGACCAAATTGTTTGGATTTTCTCTACCAAATAGCGTAGCCTTTTACCTCAATGACCTGCTGTGTATGCCTATCGTTTTGTCATTATGCCTTGCTACTATAAGATGGCTAAAAAGAGACGAGCGCATCTACATGCCTTGGGTGGCCATAATCCTAATAACATTATACTATAGTTTTCATTTTGAGTGGCTTCTACCAAAAGTTATGTCACGTTATACCTATGACCTTATCGATGTTGGTCTTTATTTCGTTGGCGCCCTTATATTTTATGTATTCCAGAAACGGCTATTTTAGGTAAGATACTGTGGCTTTTTCTTTGGCTACATCCAACTCTACTGTTTTTCCCAAAATTAAAGCTCTATTGTCTTTTTCATGTCCAGCTGGCATATTGAAAGCAATAGGGAAATCATATTCGGAAAGAGCATCCAAGATTAACTGTTCTATGGATGTGCCCCAAAGTGTCGTGTTTTTTCTCAATTTAGACATGTCGCCAACAATAACACCCTCGCAATTATCAAAATAACCAGCACGTTTCAAGCTTTGTAACATGCGGTCTATATGATATTTGTACTCACCTATTTCTTCTATGAAAAGTATTTTTCCAGTGGTATCAATACTGGTTTCTGAACCTAGCATGGTATGCAATATGGTTAAGTTTCCTCCAACCAACTGTCCAACGGCCTTTCCTGTTCTATTGTAAGTGGACCCTTTTAGCTGATAATTAATAGGTTGCCCAAATAATGCCGACTTAAACGTACTTACCGTATTTTCAATTCCGTCCATGTCTTCCGTAAGGCTAACACACATCAAGGCATGAAGAGACTGAAAGCCTTTATTATGCAGCTGGTTATGCAAGGCTGTAATATCGGAATAGCCTATGACCCATTTAGGGTGTTTCTTAAATTGTGTATAGTCCAAACGATCTAAGATTCTAACGGTACCGTAACCGCCTCTTGCGCACCAAATAGCACTTACTTTTGGATTGTCCAAGGCATTTTGCAAATCCTCACAGCGCTCCTCATCCGTACCAGCAAAATGATCGGCTTGATTAAAAACATGCTTCCCTAATACTGGAGTTAGGCCCCAAGATTTTAGTAAACTTACGGCTTGTTGTATTTCGCCCTCGCGACTTTTTAATATCCCTGATGGTGCTACAATAGCAACGGTGTCTCCTACTTTAAGAAATGGTGGTTGAATCAAAGTTGTAACATTTTTAAAAGGTAATGCTTCTTGAGATTTAAGACTATGGAACGCAACTAATACGTTTATAATTAGAAAAAATCGAACAATTTTGCACATAGCGTAAAAGTACATTTTTTTTCAGTATAGGCTTTATAATATGTACTTTTGTAACTTCCGAAAAATTGATTTTAGTATGCCAAAACGATACACCATTACCGCAGCACTACCCTACACCAATGGCCCAATTCATATTGGCCATTTAGCTGGTGTTTACGTCCCAGCAGATATTTATGCAAGATACCTTAGATTAAAAGGTGATGACGTTGCTTTTATTTGTGGAAGTGATGAACATGGTGTACCAATTACCATTAAGGCAAAAAAAGAAGGTGTTACTCCTCAAGATATAGTGGACAAGTACCACGCCATCATTAAATCCTCGTTTGAAGAATTCGGAATCTCATTTGACAATTACTCCAGAACATCCTCTCAGATACACCACGAAACAGCTTCAGAGTTTTTCAAAACACTTTACGATAAGCACGAGTTTGTAGAAGAAGTCTCCGAACAACTTTACGATGCTGAGGCCAAACAATTTTTGGCCGATCGTTTTGTTATTGGAACTTGCCCAAAATGTGGCTATGAAGAAGCTTACGGTGATCAATGCGAAAAATGTGGTTCTAGTCTTAATGCTACGGACCTCATAAACCCAAAGTCGGCAATTACAGGAAATACGCCAACCCTTAAGGAAACAAAACACTGGTTCTTGCCTTTAAATAAATATCAGGACTTCTTAGACGAATGGATTTTAAAAGGGCACAAAAAAGACTGGAAACCTAATGTTTATGGCCAGGTTAAATCTTGGGTCGATGACGGTTTACGTCCAAGAGCAGTAACTCGCGATTTAGATTGGGGCATTCCTGTACCAGTTGACGGTGCAGAAGGCAAAGTGCTTTACGTTTGGTTTGATGCTCCCATTGGTTATATCTCCTCTACTAAGGAATGGGCAGAACGAGAAGGTAAAAACTGGGAAGACTACTGGAAGGACAAAGACACGACCTTAATACACTTTATTGGCAAGGATAATATTGTATTTCATTGCATCATCTTTCCGGCCATGCTCAAGGCCGAAGGTTCTTATATCCTACCAGAAAATGTTCCTGCCAATGAATTTCTCAATTTAGAAGGGAACAAACTATCCACATCCAAAAATTGGGCAGTATGGCTTCCAGACTATTTAAAGGAGTTTCCCAATCAACAAGATGTTCTAAGGTATGCCTTAACCGCCAATGCGCCAGAAACCAAGGATAACGATTTCACCTGGAAAGATTTTCAAGCCAGAAACAACAATGAGCTCGTGGCAATCTTTGGTAATTTCATCAATCGCGTTGTGGTCTTAACCAACAAATACTATAATGGTGTCGTACCAGAGCCTTCAGAATATTCAGAAGCAGATACCGATACATTAGATGAAATGAAAGCTTATCCTGCCGTAATTTCAAGTGCCATTGAGCGTTTTCGCTTTAGGGAAGCTAGCCAAGAATTGATGAACTTGGCCCGGCTTGGTAATAAATACCTTGCCGACGAAGAACCTTGGAAGACGGTAAAAACAGATGAGGAGCGCACTAAAACAATTATGTATGTAGCATTACAGATCGCCTCAGCGTTGTCCATCCTCTCTGAGCCTTTTTTACCTTTTACGTCAAAAAAGTTGAAAGGGATACTGAAATCTTCTGAATTGGAAACGGAATTAACCTGGGATGCTGTTGAAGCAAATACCGTTTTACTTCCACCTCATCACACCATTGGAAAGGCAGAACTTTTATTTACTAAAATAGACGATAGTACCATACAACTTCAATTAGATAAACTTGAGGCCAGTAAAAAAGCAAACGAGGCATCAGATAGCGAGACTGAACCTCAAAAGGAGGAAATAAGCTTTGATGATTTTACCAAATTAGATTTAAGGGTCGGTACCATTTTAGAAGCCGAAAAAATGCCTAAAACCAAAAAACTACTTGTCTTAAAGGTTGACACAGGCATTGATGTGCGAACCATAGTGTCTGGTATTGCCGAAACCTTTTCTGCTGAAGAGATTATTGGTAAACAGGTTACAGTCTTGGTGAATTTGGCACCTCGTAAGCTCAGAGGCGTAGAAAGCGAAGGTATGATTTTAATGACGGAAGATGAGCAAGGAAAGTTAGTATTTGTAAGGCCTGATAGTACCGTAAATAATGGATTGAAAATCAGTTAATCGACTTATTGATTAACCATTAAAAAAATAGACTCCAAAAGGCATAAAAAGATAAGACCTTCTATCTCTGCCTTATTTTATTGATTTGTTAGCAAAAGCTCACCAAAAAAAATAAGTACCTTTAGATAAAATAGAATTATCAAAAAAAGTGGTTATCATCTGATTTCTTTTGCTCTTTATTTGGCCGTGATTTTTTGTTATGCAGGTCAAGCTCAAGCAAAGAAAGACAAAGTCATTCTAGAATCCTACTCAGAGTATTTCGCAGAACCTCGGGAATACATACATGTGCACCTAAATAAAACTACCCTTATTGAAGGTGAGCAATTAGGTTTTTCAGCGTATGTTTTAGACCCCTATAAAAATGCAAGTCTCACCGCTACAAATCTTTATTGTACAATTACAGACAGCTCCAATGCCATTATTAAAAGTAAGCTTTTAATGGTTCAGAAAGGTGTTGCCAGTAATGTCTTCGAGATCGACAGTCTACTGCCATCGGGAAATTACAGGTTTAATGCTTACACCAACTGGATAAGAAACTTTAATGAGAAGCTTTACTTCAGTGAGCCCATACAAGTTCTAGGCCCAAATTCAGATGAAGCATTGAATCCTAAAAATGAGGAAGCTCAACTAGACATTCAGGTGTTTCCAGAAGGTGGCTATTTGTTGCAAAATATAGAAAATGTTCTGGGTATTTTAGTCAAGAATCAGTTTGGGAAGGGCGTTGGAATAAAATCAGGTGTCATCGTCAATCAGCTCAATGATACAATTTTCAACTTCAAACTCGATAAAGCTGGCATTGGTAGAGCAAAACTTAGACCTGTAGCTGATGAGGAGTACTTTGTTAATATTGAATTTGGTAATAAAACTCATCAAATTCCAATTAAGGACATCCAACTTCAAGGCATGCTGCTTAATGTGAGTAGAATGTTTGGCCAAGCCGTTGTAAAAGTGGCTACTAATCTCAACACATTGCCCAATATTAAAGATAAGACATACTTCTTAGCGCTTCACAACACTAAAACCATTAAAACATGGGAATTTAAATTTGATAAAGGCCCAAGGATGGAGCACATTGTAGAGCAAAAAGACCTTTTCCCAGGCATGAATATCTTCACGGTTTTTGATGAACACCACCAGCCCATATTAGAACGTCTTTTTTTCAATTATAATGAGCTACCTATTCTTGAATCGGGAAATCCAATGTTTCAATTAAAGGGTGACTCTTTAAATGTGGATATTAAAATTCCGAAAGCAGACCCTGTTTTAGTGAACAATCTCAGTGTTTCCATTCTTCCCAAGGCGACAAAATCCTATAACACGGAAAGCAATTTTCTATCCAACATGTTCCTAAGGCCCTACATTAAGGGATATGTGCAGGATGCAGCCTATTATTTTGAAGATATCTCCAACGAAACACTTTTTAATTTGGACAATCTGTTAATTACACAAGGGTGGAGTGCTTATGATTGGGCTACCATTTTTGGCCCTAAGCCAGCTACCCTTTACCCTTATGAACAAGGTATTTCATTTAAGGCTAATATAAATAAAGGGACTTTTAATAATAGTTATCTCATTCATCCGCTACAATTCACAAAGTCCTTTATGTTTGACTTGGAGCCTTCTGATGATTTTTTTGAAGCAACTCCATTATATCCAATAATGGGAGAAAAATTGAAAATTTCTGGAATTTCAAAATCCGGAAAGTTCGTTAAATCCAAAATAGTTCCTCAATTCTCCCCAAACCAAATTCCGGCATTAGCCCTGCCCAAATATACTGCTGAGCGATTTAATCGAAAAGCCCAATTAAATGCTGTTCCAAGTAATGAATTTAATTTACAGAATGTTCAGGAGCTCGAAACTGTAGAACTGACTGCAGTGGTCCAAAAAACCCGATACGAGAAATTGAAAAAATTAACTCGAGGTACATTAGATGTCTTTGACGACATAAAACGCGATGCCTATACCGATTTTGCCACCTATATTTCTTCAAAAGGTTTTATTGTACGACAAAGTGTAGATCGCTATGAGCCAGGTAGAAATGGTCCAGCTCCGTTACTCGAAATTTTTAACCCAACGCGCACAAGTACAACAGGGCCTTTTTTGCAATCTCCACTCATTATTCTCGATGGAATAATTTTAACCGATCTAAGCGTTCTCTACAATTTTAGAATGGATATTGTAGATTATATAGAAATTGATAAATCTGGTGCTACCATGGGAATGAGAGGCGCAAACGGTGTCATTAGGATAGTTACCGACCCAAGTGTTAAATTAAAACAAGAGACATTCAAAGATGTTCAAAACATCGAATTTCCATTAACCTTCAACAAAAACAAGAAGTACTATGTCCCTAAATACCCATTTTACGATACGCCTTTCTTTTATAATTATGGGGTTATAGATTGGTTTCCAAGCCTTAAATTGGACAGAACTGGTGGTATTCAATTTTCATTTGATACCTTGAAGAATAAGGAATTTGTTTTGTTTATTGAAGGGGTCGTCAACGGAAATCGTTTAATCTCGGAGGTTAAGAGAATAGCGCTAAACTAGATTGTGTATTTTAAAATAATCCACCTATTTATTATTGTTTTGATTAGTGTCATTAGAATAATCTCTCCAATAAATTTCATTTATTTAGCTACAACTAAATCAATTAAAATTTAACATAGTGTTAGGCTGTGATTTGGTTTCTCTTAACGCTAATTTACTGACAATTAAAGTATCTTAGTCAGATAAAAAAATGCTAATGAAATCGTACATACCATTTATCATGGCTTTTTGGCTTGGGCTCTTGGGCAGCAACGCCCAAGAAACTATCCTAGATAGTTATGAAGCCCACTTTGAAAATCCAAGGGAGCTCGTATATGTTCACCTCAACAAAACCAAATTTTACGAAGGAGAAATGATAGGTTTTAAGGCCTATGTATTTGATAAGAATTCCAAGCAGTTGAGCAAAAACACTAGGAACCTTTACTGTGTCATTTCAGATATGGATAACAATGCCATTAAGTCTTCCATGATTTTAGTAGAAGATGGCGTAGCAAATAGCACCATGGACATTGATACCAGCTTTGTGCCTGGAAAGTACATCTTTAAGGCCTATACCAACTGGATGCGCAACTTCGATGAGCCTAATTACTTTAGTGCTATAGTTGAAATATCAAATTTTGAAACTATTGTTGACTCTAAGCCTCAAAGTGCAGAGGTAGAACCCGATATTCAAGTTTTACCCGAAGGCGGCCATTTGTTACAGGACGTACCCAATGGTATTGGTATCGTAACCAAAGATCAGTTTGGCAAAGGTCTCAAAGATGCTAGAGCCTATCTCCTAGACGGCACTAACGATACTATAAACAGCTTCTCGCTAAACCGTTTTGGTATTGGCAAGACCTTGCTTATACCAGAGGCTCAGGTGAATTACAAAGTATTGGTGAAATACGGCTACAGCTTTTATGAGGCAGAAGTACCTCCAGCAAAACCCATTGGCGTGGCCATGCGCTTGTTGGATTCAGAAGAGAAAACGTATATCGCTTTAACTACCAATCCTCAGAGCCAGAAAATATTCAAGAACAAACCTTTTACCGTGGCCATACACAATGGTGGGGAAATCACGCTTCAAGAATTTGATTTTAATGAGAGCGCGTCCATAAATATACAATTAGATGATAAGCAACTATTTACAGGAATTAACATCATAACTGTTTTTGACCCTAACGAAAGGCCTATTCTAGAGCGTCTTTACTTCAACCACAACGGGATTAACCAGATATTGACAGGAAATGCAAACTTAACAGCGCTAAAGGACTCCACAATGGTACAGTTGCCTCTTATTAATGGCAGTAATAAAAGCTTTAACAGCGTAAGCGTTTCCGTATTACCCTCGGAAACCAAATCCTATAATCCACAGGACAATATTTTAAGTAAACTCTTTCTCAGGCCTTATGTGAAAGGTGAGATTGAGGATGTGGCTTACTACTTTTCACAAGTTGGAGAAAAGAAAAAGCACGAGCTGAACAATCTATTGCTAACCCAAGGCTGGAGCAGCTATGACTGGAACGATATCTTTAGAACACCTGGTATTCCAATTCACCGCTTTGAGCAGGGCATAGATTTCAATGTAAGCATAAATAATAAGCGTGCCAGTAGTTATATTATAGAAGGAATGGCACGTTCCAAGCCCATCCTATTTGATTTGCCGTCCGACGAGAACAGTTTTGAAGGTAAGGGGCTATACCCTAAATCGAATGAACGGTTTGTTTTATCTGCCGTAAGTGAGAATGGAAGCGTTTTCAAACCTGGTGCTGTGGTGAATTTCTCACCTGAGTCTATTCCGCAACTAGAAATAGAACCAATCGCGTATAACCTAAAGCCAGATGGTGGCACATTATTGTATGGTGATGCAGGGCTTGATCCTATTATCAAGGATGAGGTGACTCTACTGGACGAGGTTACACTAAAGGCGCAACTCAACGAACAACGCTTAGACAAATTACAGAAACAATACTCTGGATTTGGAGATGTGCAAATCGTTGACGATGTTGATGCCGCCAGTAATATGACTTTTGCCCAGTGGATTACTAAATTTGGTTACACAACCACAGAAAATATTAATGGGCCATTAGTTGGAAAACCACTTTTTTCCATAGTACAAAATCGCAACCGATGGCCTGTTCTGATTTTCTTTGATGGTGTACCTTTAAGAGATAGCAGTCTAGACATTCTTTATAACTTACTAATTCATAACATTGATTATGTAATTATGGATAAAACCGGATTTTCTGCGCCTTTTGGAGGACAAACAGGTATTATTAGGATTAAAACCAACAACAATATACGATCATCTGGATCCTTATTTACAGGACGATTGGTGAAAGACTTTGAACTTACCTTTACCACCAACAAAACTTTCTACACCCCGAAATATATCGATTACAACAACGCGTTCTTTAGAGATTACGGTGTAGTGGGTTGGACAGCCAATGCCACCATTACAGATAATGGTGAGTTAGAATTGGTATTACCCAACAAATACAAGGGCGAGGTGAGTCTTTTTATTGAAGGCATATCAGGAGATAATGGATTTATTTCAGAAGTCAAAACACTTCAGCTTAACTAGTGGCCACAATTTCCGATTCGGTATTAAAGATTGCGTTTCATCCCATCTATAGGCATCCCTTGCCAGAGGGTCATAGATTTCCGATGGAAAAATATGAGCTACTGCCACAACAATTGTTGTATGAGGGCACCTGTACCGAAGCCAATTTTTTTGAACCCAAAAAACCTAACGACAAATATATTCTTGCCGTACATGAGCCAGATTATTACTATAATTTGGTTAATATCACTTTAGATCCGCGAGCAGCTCGTAAAATTGGTTTTCCACTAAGCGAAGTTCTGGTGGAACGCGAAGTCATAATTGCAGATGGCACCATAAAAGCTAGTGAATATGCCTTAGCGCACGGTATTGCCATGAACATTGCAGGAGGCACGCACCATGCCTATACCAATCGTGGCGAGGCCTTTTGTCTGCTTAACGACCAGGCCATAGGTGCGCGTTATCTTCAGCATAAAGGCTTGGCCAAAAAAATTTTGATCGTTGACCTAGATGTACATCAAGGCAATGGTACGGCAGAAATTTTTCAGAATGACACTTCGGTTTTCACCTTTTCCATGCACGGTAAGAGCAATTATCCTTTTAAGAAGGAAAAAAGCGACTTGGACATCGCTCTAGATAACAATACCAGTGATGCTTCTTATTTGGAGGTTTTAAAAGATACCTTGCCAAAGCTTATAGATCAAGAACAACCAGACTTTATCTATTATCTCTGTGGTGTCGATGTTATTGCTACCGACAAACTAGGAAAGTTGGGACTATCTGTTGAAGGCTGTAAGGAAAGAGACCGTTTTGTCTTAGAGCAATGCAAGGCCAATTCTATCCCAGTCATGTGCAGTATGGGAGGGGGCTATTCGGCTGACATCAAGATTATAGTAGATGCGCATGCCAATACGTTTAGATTGGCCCAAGACCTCTTCTTCTAAAAGCCTTCTACCTAAACCTGAAATTAGATTAATTCTGAATTAGCACCAAACAAACGTCTCATCAAGGATTACCTTTACAATGAAGGAATTAGTCAGTATCTTTACGTAAAACTTAATAGTTATGCTATCCAAAAACATAGAAGCTGCCTTAAACCAGCAAATCCGTATTGAAGCCGAATCGTCTCAAGTCTATCTCGCTATGGCGGTTTGGGCAGAAGTGAAAGGTCTAGAGGGTATTGCCAGTTTTATGTACGACCAATCCGATGAAGAACGCGTACATATGCTAAAACTGGTAAAGTTTGTAAATGAACGTGGCGGCCATGCCCACATCTCTGAATTAAATGCACCAAACGTTACGTTTGGTAGTTTTAAGGAAATGTTTGAAAAACTTTTG
Organism: uncultured Flavobacteriaceae bacterium; assembly: GCA_964524415.1. Classification (GTDB taxonomy): domain Bacteria; phylum Bacteroidota; class Bacteroidia; order Flavobacteriales; family Flavobacteriaceae; genus Winogradskyella. The sequence goes on along the minus strand of CAZGDG010000064.1, from coordinate 1,211 downwards.
GAGCATGAAATCTATGTCTCTAACAGTATTAATGAATTAGTGCATACCTCGTTACAGGAAAAAGACTATGCAACCCATAACTTTTTACAGTGGTATGTTGCTGAACAAATAGAGGAAGAAGCCATGGCAAGAACCATTTTAGATAAGGTGAACATGATTGGCGATGACAAGGGTGGACTGTATTTATTTGACAGGGATATAAAGCAACTTACGGTAGAATCTGCTGCCGACGTACCTGAAGCCTAAAGTGTTAAATTTTATTTAGAATAAATTAAAATAACTATTTTTGCTACAAAATAGCACAGGATATTTTGGGCAAAAAAAAGAAAAATAAAAAGCTTAAAAAGGAACGCCTTGAGGTTCTTCAATCAGGTGGTATAGAAGCACTGGGCAAGGTAAAATCCAAATGCTGCAAAAAGTACAAGAAAGCAGAGTGCAAACGCTGTAAAAAATGTCCTTGTTACGATTTATTGGACAAAGTGGCTTAGGTGTTGATACGGAAGTTAGCTTTTGTTACCTCGATTTTTGATACAAGCCTTGGATAATACATAAAATAAAAGAGCGGCTTTTCGCCGCTCTTTTTAGATTTATTTCCCGAGCATCAGGAGTTCGTTACAGACCACTTCGGTGGTATAACGCTTTATACCATCCTTATCCTCCCAGGAGCGCGTGGTGAGTTTTCCTTCTGCGGCAACCTCCTTGCCTTTACCAACATATTTTTCTACGATTTGGGCCGTTTTTCCCCAAGCTACAATATTGTGCCATTGGGTATCGGTGACCTTTTCTCCATTGGCGTTCTTGTAACTCTCATTAGTGGCAATGGAGAATTTAGCCAGGATTTTTCCTGACTCTAGATTGATGATTTCTGGATCGTTTCCTAAATTTCCAATCAACTGTACTTTGTTTCTTAGCGTGTTCATAATTTTAATTTTTAAATGTCTGCCATTTTGGGCGAGACGGGTTAAACAGTTAATACTATTGAACCATCATTGATTCAACACTGCAAATATGAAACAGCGTGCAAAAACGAGTCGGTGATTAGGCACTTATTTTCGTTTGTAAGCGTTTGTAATTACTTTTATCTAGCACTATTCCAATAAATTAAAAGATTTCATATCTTGAACTGCAAATAAGGCCATAGTAATTATATACTATTGTTGTGTGCAAGCAAAAAAATGACCCAATCTGACATAAATAAAATGACATCGGAT
>CAZGDG010000063.1:0-18818 GCA_964524415.1 uncultured Flavobacteriaceae bacterium | reverse complement strand
GCTCGTTAGCCGCAGCTTTCGCAACTGCTAATGACACCCCAAGAATAGCGTTTGCTCCTAATTTTGATTTGTTAGGTGTACCGTCTATTTCAATCATTAATTGATCAATCATGTTCTGTTCAAAAACAGAAATACCAAGTAGTTCTTGAGCAATAACCGAATTTACGTTTTCTACTGCTTTTAAAACGCCTTTTCCCATGTAGGTATCTCCTCCATCTCGTAACTCAACAGCCTCATGCTCTCCTGTTGATGCGCCAGAAGGCACAGCAGCTCTACCCATTACTCCATTTTCTGTTACGACATCTACCTCTACGGTTGGATTACCTCTGGAATCTAAAATTTGTCTTGCGTGTACGTTGACTATTATGCTCATGTTTTAATGATTTTTAGAATTGAATTCTTTCAAATTTACAAAAAACTATAGGCTAAAACAGAACAAAAATCATAATTGCGATTAATATTTACTACAATGTTTTCGTAACAAAAAAAACGCAATGTTATATTGAAATCATTGCGTTTTTTCTATTAATGTTTTGAAAGGTTTTCTATAAACTGATCAAAGAGATATACGGAATCATTAGGCCCTGGACTAGCCTCTGGATGGTATTGAACTGAGAAACAGTTCTTATTCTTTAATCGTATACCTGCTACGGTATCGTCATTAAGATGAACATGTGTTATCTCCACATCGGGATGCGATTCAGTCTCTTTTCTGTTAATGGCAAAACCATGATTTTGCGAGGTAATTTCTCCCTTGCCAGTTAAAAGATTCTTTACTGGATGATTAATTCCTCGGTGTCCGTTATGCATTTTATAGGTAGAAATTCCATTTGCCAACGCAATGACCTGATGACCTAGACAAATACCAAATAACGGTTTATTCCTTGCTATAATTTCCTTGGCCAATTCTTGGGCTTCTATGAGTGGCTCTGGGTCTCCTGGACCATTTGACAAAAAGTAGCCATCTGGGTTGAAAGCCTCTAACTCAGAAAAGGTCGCATTGTAAGGAAATACCTTTATGTAAGCATCACGCTTTGCGAGGTTTCTTAAAATATTCTTTTTAATCCCAATATCTAATGCTGCTATACGATATTTGGCATTTTCATCACCAACATAGTAAGGCTCTTTTGTAGATACTTTAGATGCTAATTCCAAGCCTTCCATAGATGGAACTTTTGCTAATTCTACTTTCAAATCTTCTATCCTATCTACTTCAGTTGAAATTACTGCATTCATAGCACCTTTCTCCCTGATATAACTCACCAATGCCCTCGTATCAACATCTGATATAGCAAGAGTGTTGTATTTGGCAAAAAAATCTTCAAGAGACATTTCGGCACCAGGCCTGGAGTATTCAAAACTGAAATTCTTACAAATCAATCCTGCAATTTTTATAGAGTCGGATTCCATTTCATCTTCCTTGGTGCCGTAATTACCAATGTGTGCATTGGTTGTAACCATAAGCTGACCAAAATAAGAAGGATCTGTAAATATTTCTTGATAACCCGTAGTTCCTGTATTGAAGCACACCTCACCAAAAGCAGTACCTTCCGTTCCTATAGATTTGCCGTAGAATATAGTTCCGTCGGCTAATAAAATAAAGGCTTTTTTTCGTTGTTTATATTTCATTTTTTTAATTTGAAGAACCCTGTTCTAGAATTTAGAGATTTCACAAAATTCAAAAAAAAAGGATAAACGAAAAACGTTTATCCTTTATATTTATAAATGCTTATTAACATTATTCTTCTTCATTTGAAGCTTGAGTATCAACAGCTGGTGCAACCGCTGGCGACGATTTCTTCTTACCTCTTCTGCTACGCCTTGTAGATTTTTTAGCTGGCTTACCTGCATTATACAATTCGTTGTAATCTACAAGCTCTATCATTGCCATGTCAGCGTTATCACCTAGTCTATTTCCAAGCTTTATAATTCTTGTATAACCACCTGGACGATCTGCAACCTTAGGGGCAACATCTCTAAACAACTCTGCTACTGCTTCTTTTTGTCTTAGTTTAGAAAATACAACACGTCTGTTGTGTGTTGTATCCGTTTTAGATTTAGTAATCAACGGCTCTACAAACTGTCGTAAAGCTTTGGCCTTAGCTGTAGTAGTGTTAATGCGCTTATGCTCAATTAAAGAACATGCCATGTTAGCCAACATTGATTTTCTGTGTGCTGACTTTCTTCCTAAGTGGTTGAATTTTTTACCGTGTCTCATGACTTTTTGTTTAAACCTCTATCTTGCTGCAACTTCTCCAAGGAGCAAACTATAAAGGAGTTATAATTAATCTTTATCTAATTTATATTTGCTTAAATCCATTCCGAAATTAAGGCCTTTTAAGCTTACGAGCTCCTCTAACTCAGTTAGAGACTTTTTACCGAAATTTCTAAATTTCATTAAATCGTTTTTGTTAAATGATACTAAATCACCTAATGTATCTACTTCTGCAGCTTTTAAACAATTAAGAGCACGCACAGACAAGTCCATATCTACCAATTTGGTCTTTAGCAACTGTCTCATATGAAGCGATTCTTCATCGTAAGTTTCAGTTTGAGCAATTTCATCCGCTTCTAACGTTATTCTTTCATCAGAGAATAACATGAAGTGATGGATTAAAATTTTTGCTGCCTCCGTTAAGGCGTCCTTTGGATGAATGGAACCGTCAGTTATAATTTCAAAAACTAACTTTTCATAATCCGTTTTTTGCTCTACACGGAAGTTTTCAATACTATACTTTACGTTTTTTATAGGCGTGTAAATAGAGTCTGTGAAAATAGTACCCATTGGTGCAGATGATTTTTTGTTTTCTTCTGCTGGTACGTATCCTCTACCTTTTTCTATGGTTAACTCCATATTGATATTAACCTTAGGGTCTAGGTTACAAATAACCAACTCTGTATTTAGCACCTGAAAACCAGAGATAAACTTTTGAAAATCTCCAGCTGTAATTTGTTCTTGCCCAGAAATTGAAATGGTAACGGTCTCGTTATCAATTTCATCGATTTGACGCTTAAAGTTTATTTGCTTTAAGTTTAATATCATTTCAGTTACATCCTCGACAACTCCAGAGATGGTAGAGAACTCGTGGTCTACACCTTCTATTCTTACGGAGGTTATTGCGAATCCTTCTAAAGAAGATAGTAAAACTCTGCGAAGAGCGTTACCAACTGTTAATCCATATCCTGGTTCTAAAGGTCTAAATTCAAATTTACCTTCAAAATCAGTAGAATCAATCATGATTACTTTGTCGGGCTTCTGAAAATTTAATATTGCCATGTTGTTCTTCGTTTTAATTGTTATTTAGTTGCGCGGTTTAAAAGTTTGAAGAAGACCCATAAACCCTTTGGCCAAATACCAATATGATTAATTTATTATTTAGAGTAAAGTTCAACGATGAATTGTTCGTTGATTTGTTCTGGAATCTGAATCCTTGCAGGTACGGAAACATAAGTTCCCTCCATTTTATCATTGTTCCAGGTAATCCATTCGTAAACCTGACTAGAATTAGTCAATGAATTTTTAATGGCTTCTAGAGATTTTGATTTTTCTCTTACGCCTACAACATCACCTGCTTTTAATTGGTAAGATGGCACATTTACTTTTTCACCGTTTACTGTTATATGTCTGTGCGATACTAACTGCCTTGCCGCACTTCTTGATGGTGCTATACCCATTCTGTAAACAACGTTATCAAGACGAGATTCACACAATTGTAACAACACCTCACCAGTGATTCCTTCTGCTGCGGTAGCTTTTTTGAACATGTTCCTGAATTGCTTTTCTAAAATACCGTAGGTATATTTAGCTTTTTGCTTTTCCATTAACTGGATAGCGTATTCAGATTTCTTACCTCTTCGTCGGTTATTACCGTGTTGTCCTGGAGGGTAATTTCTTTTTTCGAAGGCTTTATCATCTCCGAAGATTGGTTGCCCGAATTTACGAGCGATTTTAGTTTTTGGACCAGTATATCTTGCCATTGTTTAAGTTATTTTGGAAGTATTTTAGAATTAAGGTCTAAATCTTATCCTTCTAAAATATTTGTCTCTTCCGTTTATACTTGATTTATAAAAGTTTGCAAATGTACGTATTAAATTCCGCTTTATAACTAGTACAAGCAGAGATTTTACAACGTTTTTGCGTAATTATTATACTCTTCTTCTTTTAGGAGGACGACATCCGTTATGTGGTAGTGGTGTCACATCTATGATTTCTGACACCTCGATACCAGCATTGTGGATTGATCTGATAGCAGACTCTCTTCCATTACCTGGACCTTTAACGTATACCTTTACTTTTTTAAGACCAGCTTCCTTAGCTACTGCAGCTGCGTCTTCTGCAGCAAGTTGCGCCGCGTAAGGTGTATTTTTCTTAGATCCTCTAAAGCCCATTTTACCAGCTGAAGACCAAGAAATAACGTCTCCTTTTTTATTGGTCAAAGAAACTATTATGTTATTGAAAGAAGCTGTAATATGAGCTTCTCCAATTGCATCTACTATTACTTTGCGTTTTTTTGTACTTGACTTTGCCATATGTTTTAGTTTCTAGTTGTTAGCGTTTAGTTGTTAGAATCCTAAACCTCTCGATTTCGAACAGATTCATCTAACTACTAATTACTAATGACTACTGTCTTTATTATTATTTAGTTACTTTCTTTTTGTTAGCAACTGTTTTACGTCGCCCTTTTCTTGTTCTTGAGTTGTTCTTTGTTCTCTGACCTCTAAGTGGAAGTCCAGCTCTGTGTCTGATTCCTCGGTAACAACCGATGTCCATTAATCGCTTAATGTTCAATTGGGTTTCTGAACGTAGTTCACCTTCAATTTTGTACGAACCAACTGCCTCACGGATAGCTCCAATTTGGTCATCCGACCAATCTTGTACTTTTATACCCTCATCAACTTTAGCCGCTGCCAAAATTTCTTTTGCTCTACTTTTTCCAATTCCGTAGATATAGGTTAAAGCGATAACACCTCTTTTTTGTTTTGGTATGTCTACACCTGCAATTCTTGCCATATAATTTAGTTTTTAGCTGTTAGCTTTTAGTTGTTAGAATCCTAAACCTCTCGATTTCGAACAGATTCATCTAACCACTAATTACTAATGACTTTCTTTTAGCCTTGTCTTTGTTTAAATCTTGGATTCTTTTTATTAATGACGTATAGTCTTCCTTTTCTACGTACTAATTTACAATCAGCACTTCTCTTTTTAACTGATGCTCTTACTTTCATCTGTCTTTGTTTTTAAAAGATACTTTTAGTATCTGTATGTTATACGAGCCTTTGTTAAATCATAAGGGCTCATTTCTAATTTTACTTTGTCACCTGGCAATAACTTAATATAGTGCATACGCATTTTACCAGATATGTGAGCAGTCACAATGTGACCGTTCTCAAGTTCTACTCGGAACATAGCGTTAGACAATGCCTCTATTATCGTTCCATCTTGTTCAATTGCTGCCTGTTTTGCCATAGTATTATTTTATTATGCTACTGCTTTTCTGTTTTTACCGGTTTTCATCAATCCATCATAATGCTTATTCAATAAATAAGAATTAATCTGCTGCATCGTATCGATAGCCACACCAACCATAATTAGCAATGAAGTACCTCCAAAAAACAGGGCCCAGCCTTGCTGTACACCCATTAATTTCACAATAAATGCAGGAAACACTGCAATCAGCGCCAAGAAAATAGATCCTGGTAAGGTGATTTGTGACATTATTTTATCTAAGTACTCCGCAGTTTCCGTTCCTGGTCTTATTCCTGGAATAAATCCACCACTACGTTTTAAATCGTCTGCCATTTTATTGGTAGGAACTGTAATTGCGGTATAGAAATAGGTGAATATAATGATCAAAAGACCAAATACCACGTTATACCACAAGCCAAAAATATCATTGAACTGCGCCTGCAACCACTGACCAATTTCTGAACCTTCAGACATAGAACGTCCAACTAAACTAGGAACGAACATAATGGCCTGAGCAAAAATGATTGGCATTACACCCGAAGCATTAAGCTTTAAGGGTAAGAACTGACGTGATCCGAAAACATTTTTTTCATAACCTCCTGAGGCTGTTCTTCTCGCATACTGCACCGCAATTTTTCTTACGGCCATGACCAAGAATACAGACGCCAAGATGATTAAGAACCAAATAACAAGTTCTATAAGAATCATCATGAAACCACCATTACCTTCAAGTCTTGAATACATATTCTGCACAAAAGACTGTGGCATAGTAGCAATGATACCAACCATGATTAATAATGAAATACCATTTCCAATACCCTTATCGGTGATTTTTTCACCAAGCCACATAGCAAATACACAGCCTGTAACTAGAATAATCACAGAAGAGAAGTAGAAAATATTTTCATTAAACCCTGGTACCAACAATGTACTCATTGATGGTGCTCCAGATAATGCCGGAACACTAGCCAAATATCCAGGAGCTTGTACCAAACAAATTCCTATGGTGAGCCATCTTGTAATTTGGGTAATTTTCTTTTGTCCGCTGGCTCCTTCTTTTTGAAGCTTCTGTAAATAAGGAATAGCAATACCCATTAACTGAACAACAATAGATGCAGATATGTAGGGCATTATACCTAAAGCAAAAACTGATGCATTAGCAAAAGCTCCTCCTGTAAAGGCATTTAAAAGTCCTAATATACCACTATCTGTTCCTGCTTGTAAACCACCTAGTGCATTTATATTGATTCCCGGTAATACAACCTGAGCTCCAAAACGATACACCAGTAGCAATCCTAAGGTTAGAATAATTCTATCCTTGAGCTCTGTGATTTTCCAAACGTTTTTTAATGTTTCAATTATTTTCATTATCAAGATCTTATAAAGTTACGGCTTCACCACCAGCAGCTTCGATAGCGGCTTTTGCTGTAGCAGTAAATTTATGAGCAGTCACTGTTAACTTAGCTTTTAACTCTCCTCGTCCTAAAATTTTAACCAAATCGTTTTTGTTGGCTCTTCCAAGAGACACTAAGGTTTCAAAATCTACAGTGTCCTTAACTTTCTTATTATCCACCAACTCTTGGAGCGTATCTAGATTTATAACCTGATACTCTACTCGGTTAATATTTTTAAATCCAAACTTAGGAACACGTCTTTGAAGTGGCATCTGTCCGCCTTCAAACCCAATTTTCTTGGAATATCCAGAACGAGACTTTGCACCTTTGTGGCCACGAGTAGCTGTTCCACCTTTACCTGAGCCTTGTCCTCGACCAAGACGCTTTCCTTGATGTTTTACTGAACCTTCTGCAGGTTTTAAATTACTTAAATCCATTTGTTAAGCTATTATTTTTTAAGCTTCCTCTACAGAAACTAAGTGTTCTACTTTCTTTACCATACCAAGGATATTTGGCGTGGCATTATGTTCTACAACCTGACCGATTTTCTTCAAACCTAAAGCTTTTAAGATAAGCTTCTGATTTTTTGAACGGTTTATTGCACTTCTTACTTTTGTTACTTTAATCTTTGCCATTGTATCCTTTAGATTATCCGTTATATACTTTTTCTATTGAAATACCTCTTTCCTTGGCAACGGTTCTAGCATCCCTAAGCTGCAATAAAGCATCAAAAGTTGCCTTAACCACATTGTGAGGATTAGAAGATCCTTGAGACTTTGATAATACATCATGTACTCCAACGGCTTCAAGTACGGTTCTAACCGCACCACCAGCAATAACTCCTGTACCAGGTGCTGCTGGAATGATATTTACCCGAGCTCCTCCATACTTACCTTTCTGTTCGTGTGGTAAGGTTCCTTTAATAATAGGAATGCGCACAAGGTTTTTCTTAGCGTCCTCTACTGCCTTTGCAATAGCTGTGGCAACATCTTTAGATTTTCCTAATCCATGACCAACAACTCCAGCTTCATCTCCAACGACTACGATTGCGGAGAAACCAAAAGCTCTACCACCTTTAGTTACCTTAGTTACACGTTGAACACCTACTAGTCGGTCTTTCAACTCAAGTCCACCAGGCTTTACTATTTCTGCGTTTTTATATTTCTGATACATATTAACTTAAAATTTTAGTCCGGCCTCTCTTGCGCCATCCGCTAATGATTTAACCCTTCCATGATATAAATAGCCTCCTCTATCAAATGAAATAGACTCAACTCCTGCTTTAATCGCCTTCTCTCCAACAGCTTTTCCTACTAAAGCAGCTATCTCGGTCTTATTTCCTTTAGACTTAGCGATGTCTTTATCTCTTGAAGATGCAGCAGCGATAGTTTCACCAGTTACATCATTCACAACTTGAGCGTAGATTTCTTTGTTACTTCTAAAAACAGTTAATCTTGGTCTTGTTTCAGTACCCGACACTATCTTTCGAATTCTGTTTTTAATTCTTATCCTTCTTTGGTTCTTTGTTAATGCCATAACTTAACTATTAAGCTGATTTACCTGCTTTTCTTCTTATCTCTTCACCAACAAACTTAATTCCTTTTCCTTTGTATGGTTCAGGTTTTCTAAATCCGCGAATCTTCGCTGCTACCTGGCCAACAAGTTGCTTGTCGTGTGATGTTAATTTAACTATTGGATTTTTACCTTTTTCTGAAATCGTTTCTACTTTAACCTCTGGTGCAATTTCCATAACGATGTTATGGGAAAAGCCAATGGCCAAATCCAATTTGTTTCCTTGATTTGATGCTCTGTAACCTACTCCGACCAATTCTAATTCTTTGGTCCAGCCGTTAGAAACACCTTCTATCATATTTGAAATCAATGCTCTGTAAAGTCCATGTTTAGCTTTATGGACCTTACCGTCTGTTGGACGTTCAAGCGTGATTATACCATCTTCAATTTTGATGTCTACATCCGAGTATTCCTGAGTTAACTCACCTAGCTTTCCTTTAGCTGTGATTACATTGTCGTTAACTTCTACAGTTACGCCATCAGGAATTGTTATTGGGTTGTTACCTATTCTTGACATAATTTCCTGTTTTTAGTAGACGTAACATAATACTTCACCACCAACATTTTCTCGCTCTGCTTGCTTACCTGTCATAACACCATGAGAGGTAGAAACAATTGCAATACCTAAGCCGTTAAGAACTCTTGGCATTTCTTTGGCGCTAGCATACTTACGTAAACCTGGTTTACTAATTCTTTGAATTTTCTTAATGACAGACTCTTTAGTGTCCTTACTGTACTTAAGGGCAATTTTAATTGTCCCTTGAGCCGTAGAGTCATCAAACTTATAACTTAAAATATAGCCCTGATCGAACAATATTTTAGTTATTTCCTTTTTTAAGTTAGATGCAGGAATTTCAACCACCCTATGGTTGGCTTTAACCGCGTTTCTAACTCGCGTTAAGTAATCCGCAATTGGATCTGTGTACATAGTTTTTAATTTTAGGAAGTGGTTTTCGATATTAGTACGAACCTAAATCCCGATTATACAATAATTGAACTATTGATAATTGTACAGAAGCTTATTCGCTTCCTTATTTTACCAACTCGCTTTTTTAACTCCTGGAATCAAGCCCTTGTTAGCCATTTCCCTAAACATTACTCGAGAAATACCAAATTGTCTCATATAACCTTTTGGTCTTCCGGTAAGCTTACATCTATTGTGCATACGTATTGGAGAGGCGTTTCTTGGTAGTTTCTGAAGTGCTTCATAATCGCCTGCTTCTTTCAAAGCCTTACGTTTTTCAGCATACTTTTCAACTGTTTTTGCTCGCTTCACCTCACGGGCTTTCATTGATTCTTTAGCCATATTTAATTCTTTTTAAATGGTAAACCTAATTCTGCTAATAGTGACTTTGCTTCCTTATCGGTCTCAGCTGTTGTCACAAATGTTATATCCATTCCAGAAACCTTATTTATCTTATCGATGTCAATTTCAGGAAAGATTATTTGTTCGGTTACACCTAAATTATAATTTCCTCTACCGTCAAATCCGGTAGCTCTAATTCCGTTAAAATCTCTTACACGTGGTAATGCTGTGGTCACCAAACGGTCTAAAAATTCATACATTCTCTCCCCACGTAAAGTAACTTTAGCACCAATAGGCATTCCTTTACGCAACTTGAAGGTAGCAACGTCTTTTTTAGACATAGTTGCTACTGCTTTCTGTCCAGATATTTGAGTTAGCTCTTCAACCGCATGGTCTATTAGCTTCTTATCTGCAACTGCTGCACCAACACCTCTAGAAATAACAATCTTTTCTAGCTTTGGAACTTCCATCACGTTGTTGTACCCAAATTCTTCTGTTAGAGCAGGAATTACTTTTTCCTTATACTCCTTTTTTAATCTTGCAACGTAAGCCATAACTAAATTACTTCATTGGATTTTTTAGAATATCTCACTTTTTTATCGCCATCCATTCTATGCCCAACTCTAGTTGGCTCTCCTTTACCTGTCATCAAAGACAAGTTAGAAATATGAATAGCGGCCTCTTTCTCTACAATGCCTCCTTGAGGATTTTGTGCACTTGGTTTAGTATGTTTCTTAACCATGTTCACGCCTTCCACGATGGCCTTGTTTTTATCCTTTAATACCAAAAGTACTTTACCTTCAGAACCTTTGTGGTCTCCGGCAATAACTTTAACGGTATCTCCTGATTTTATTTTAAGCTTTTTCATTTTACTTATCAATTAAAGCACTTCTGGTGCCAATGATACTATCTTCATAAATTGTTTGTCGCGAAGCTCTCTTGCCACAGGACCAAAAACACGTGTACCTCTCATTTCACCCTGTGGGTTTAAGAGTACACAAGCATTGTCATCAAATCTGATGTAAGATCCATCTGGTCTTCTAACTTCCTTAGCTGTGCGTACAACAACTGCAGTTGACACTGCACCTTTTTTGATGTTTCCATTAGGAGTGGCCTCTTTTACAGAAACAACTATTTTATCTCCTACGGAAGCATAACGCTTTTTGGTTCCTCCTAGCACACGGATGGTTAAAACCTCTTTTGCACCAGTGTTATCAGCTACTTTTAATCTTGATTCTTGTTGTACCATAATTACTTCGCTCTTTCAATTATTTCTACTAATCTCCAACACTTGGATTTACTTAAAGGTCTTGTTTCCATGATCTTTACAGTATCACCTTCGTTGCAGTCGTTTTTCTCGTCGTGCGCGACATACTTTTTAGTCTTTAACACGAATTTTCCATACATAGGATGCTTTACTTTTTTAACTTCTGAAACCACTATGGATTTCTCCATTTTGTTACTAGTAACAACTCCTATACGTTCTTTTCTTAAATTTCTTTTTTCCATCTTTCAGCAGAATACAATTATTGGTCTTCTCTATTAGTTAATTCAGTTGCCAATCTAGCCACAGTACGACGTATTGTACGAAGCTGAATTGGGTTTTCTAAAGGAGAAATTGCGTGAGCCATTTTCAGGTCTGCATAACTCTTTTTAGTCTCACTAAGTTTTTCTTGTAACTCAGCTGTAGAAAGCTGTTTAATTTCTGATTGCTTCATAATACTTTTTATTAAGCTTCGTAATCTCTAGCTATGACAAACTTAGTTCTTACCGGAAGTTTCTGAGCTGCCAATCGAAGTGCCTCTTGGGCAGTTTCTAACGGTACACCACTTACTTCAAACAAGATACGTCCTGGTTTAACAACAGCTGCCCAGTATTCAACGGCACCTTTACCTTTACCCATACGTACCTCGAGAGGTTTCTTGGTAATTGGTTTGTCTGGAAAGATTTTAATCCATATGGAACCTTCCCTTTTCATGTAACGTGTCGCTGCGATACGAGCTGCTTCTATTTGGCGTGAAGTGATAAACTTAGAGTCCAGGGATTTTATACCAAATGTACCATTTGATAAAATATGGCCTCGCCCGGAATTACCCTTCATACGACCTTTTTGCTGCTTACGAAATTTTGTTCTTTTAGGCTGTAACATTTTGTCTTTTCTTTAAAAAATTACTTTCTACGACGAGATTTTCCTCGTCCACCTTTTCCTTTTTGTTTAGAAAGTCCAACTAATGGAGAAAGTTCTCTTTTTCCATAGACTTCACCTTTCATTATCCATACCTTAACACCCAATCTACCGTAGGTAGTGTGCGCTTCAACTAGAGCATAATCAATATCTGCTCTAAAGGTGGATAATGGAATACGGCCTTCCTTGTAGTGCTCTGAACGTGCCATTTCTGCACCGTTCAAACGACCACTGATTTGAATTTTGATTCCTTCAGCATTCATACGCATTGCTGCAGCGATAGCCATTTTTATCGCACGTCTGTAAGAAATTCGGCTTTCTATTTGACGCGCAATACTTGCTGCCACTAAATGTGCATCTAGTTCAGGTCTCTTAATTTCAAAGATGTTCAATTGAACTTCTTTACCAGTAATTTTCTTAAGCTCTTCTTTTAACTTGTCTACCTCTTGGCCACCTTTACCAATAATGATTCCTGGTCTTGCCGTTGTGATAGTAACGGTTACAAGTTTAAGGGTACGCTCAATAATTACCCTACTCACACTAGCTTTAGATAAACGTGCGTGAACATATTTTCTAATCTTGTCGTCTTCGGCCAGCTTATCTCCATAATCATTGCCACCATACCAGTTAGATTCCCATCCTCTGATAATTCCTAAACGATTTCCGATTGGATTTGTCTTTTGTCCCATATCTCTATCTTAGCTTTGTGTTTTGTTTAATGCATCAATAACCACTGTAACATGGTTTGATCTTTTTCTAATTCTGTGTGCTCTACCTTGAGGAGCTGGACGCAAACGCTTTAACATTGTACCACCGTCTACTCTTATTTCCTTAATGAATAAGTCTGCTTGTTCGATGTCTGCATCTTCATTTTTGGCCTGCCAATTAGCAATTGCAGATAATACCAATTTCTCTAAGCGACGAGCCGCTTCCTTTTGGCTAAATCTAAGAATCTGAAGAGCTCTCTCGGCCTTTTCACCTCTGATAATGTCTGCGACAAGGCGCATCTTTCTTGGAGATGTAGGACAGTTATTTAGCTTAGCAAAAGCTATCTGCTTTTTCTCCGCTTTAATGGCTTCTGCCATTTGTTTTTTACGACTTCCCATGATTCTTATTTTTTACCTTTATTCTTAGCACCTGCATGACCTCTAAACGATCTTGTCGGTGAAAATTCTCCTAATTTATGACCTACCATATTTTCAGTAACATATACTGGAACAAATTGACGACCATTGTGTACCGCTATAGTCTGACCTACGAAATCTGGAGAAATCATTGATGCTCTAGACCAGGTTTTAATCACCGTCTTCTTGTTTGAAGCTACATTCTCTGCAACTTTCTTTTCTAATTTATAGTGGATATAAGGTCCTTTTTTTAATGAACGTGCCATACTATCTTAATTATTTCTTTCTACGTTCTACAATATACTTGTTACTCGCTTTAGTTCTAGAACGTGTTCTATAACCTTTTGCAGGTATTCCATTTCTAGATCTTGGATGACCACCAGAAGATTTACCTTCTCCACCACCCATTGGATGGTCTACTGGGTTCATAACTACTGGTCTAGTTCTAGGACGTCTTCCTAACCATCTGCTTCTTCCGGCTTTACCAGATACCACTAACTGGTGATCTGAGTTGGAGATGACTCCAATTGTTGCCATACAAGAGGCTAGTATCATACGTGTTTCGCCAGAAGGTAACTTCACGGTAGCAAATTTACCTTCTCTTGCCATTAATTGAGCAAATGCTCCTGCACTACGAGCCATAACAGCGCCTTGGCCAGGATGCAATTCTATACAAGAAATGATCGTACCTAATGGAATTTCACTTAAGGGCATCGCATTACCTATCTCGGTAGATACACCTGATTTTCCTGAAACCACAGTTTGCCCTACTCGAAGACCATTCTGGGCTATGATATAGCGCTTTTCACCATCTTGGTAATTCAATAAAGCAATAAACGCAGTTCTGTTTGGATCGTATTCTATAGACTTCACTTCTGCTGGAATTCCAGTCTTATTGCGCTTAAAATCTATAATACGATACTTTCTTTTATGACCTCCGCCTTTGTAGCGCATGGTCATTTTTCCTTGACTGTTTCTACCACCAGACCTTTTTTTCGGAGCAAGCAAGCTTTTCTCCGGCTTATCAGTAGTAATGGCGTCAAATCCATTGACTACTCTAAAACGCTGGGCTGATGTAATTGGTTTTAATTTTCTAACTGACATTGTTGTCTAATTACATGTTAGCATATAAATCTATTGTTTCACCTTCCGCCAGTTGTACAATCGCTTTTTTAATAGCTTTTGTTTTACCATTTTGAATACCTGTTTTTGTATAACGGGTTCTTCTATCTGGACGGACATTCATCGTACGAACTTTTTCAACAGAAACACCATAAGCCGCTTCCACAGCCTTTTTAATTTCTATCTTGTTCGCCTTAGTATTCACCTCAAATGCATAAGCATTAAGCAACTCGCTTTGCATCGTTGCTTTCTCAGTGATTATAGGTTTTATTAAGATACTCATCTCGTTCTATTTACTTAAATTCGTTTCAATTCCTTCTAAAGCACCTTCGCAAAGCACAACTTTGTTGGCTTTCATTATTTTATAAGTACTTAATTCTGAGGATGTTATAACTTCAGAGCCTTTAAAATTGCGCGACGACAAATATACGTTATTATTTGAGTCACCCAATACAAACAGTGATTTTTTGTTCTCTATTTCTAAGGCTTTCAACACGTTTACGAAATCTTTGGTCTTAGGCGCTTCAAAATTGAAGTCTTCCAAAACGACAATAGATTTGTCATTTGCCTTAATACTAAGGGCCGATTTACGTGCTAATCGTTTTACGTTCTTATTTAATTTGAAACCGTAGTTTCTCGGTCTTGGACCAAACATACGGCCACCACCTTTAAAAACACCAGATTTAATACTACCAGCCCTAGCTGTACCAGTACCCTTTTGCTTCTTAATCTTACGTGTACTTCCTGTGATTTCACCACGTTCCTTAGCCTTATGAGTACCTTGTCTCTGGTTGGCCAAATACTGTTTTACATCAAGATATACAGCATGGTTATTAGGCTCTATAGCAAACACTTCTTTAGAAAGCTCAGCTTTTCTACCAGTGTCTTTTCCTTTAATATCTAAAACTGCTACTTTCATTATTTCTCAATAGTTACATAAGCGTTTTTGTGACCAGGTACACATCCCTTAACAATGAGAAGATTTTTCTCTGGTACTACTTTTAAAACCCTTAAATTTTGAACTTTAACTTTTTCTCCTCCCATTCTACCGGCCATTCTCATGCCTTTGAATACTCGTGCAGGATAAGATGCGGCTCCAATAGAACCTGGTGCTCTTAAACGGTTGTGTTGACCATGTGTAGCTTGACCTACACCACCAAAACCGTGACGCTTAACTACACCTTGAAAACCTTTACCTTTAGAAGTCCCTGAAACGTCCACGAACTCACCTTCAGTAAATTGCTCTACCGTGATTGCATCACCTAATTTGTACTCCTCATCAAAACCTTGGAATTCAACAACCTTGCGTTTAACAGAAGTACCAGCTTTTTTAGCATGACCTTGGGCCGCTTTAGTAGCACTTTTGTCTGTTGCGTCATCGAAACCTAGTTGAAGGGCTTTGTAGCCATCAACTTCTTCAGTTCTGACTTGGGTAACGATACATGGACCTGCTTCGATTACTGTACATGGAACATTCTTTCCATTTTCATCGAAAATGCTGGTCATACCGATTTTTTTTCCAATTAACCCAGACATATGATTATTTATTATTAATTAATTTTAACTATTTAAAAATTTAAGGCCGAAAAATACCTTTCAGCCTTGAATTGTATTTTCCGTTTTTCCTTCGCTCGCAGCTCCGGACATGTCATTGAGCCTCGGGGCTCAACTTGGCATTACACCTTAATCTCAACTTCAACTCCACTTGGTAATTCAAGCTTCATTAAAGCATCGATAGTTTTAGAAGACGATGAGTATATATCCAATAGCCTTTTATAAGAACTTAATTGGAACTGCTCTCTTGACTTCTTATTAACGTGAGGTGAACGCAGTACAGTAAAAATCTTTTTATGCGTTGGCAATGGGATAGGACCTGTTACTACAGCACCTGTACTCTTCACCGTTTTTACGATTTTATCAGCAGATTTGTCCACTAAATTGTGATCGTAAGACTTTAATTTTATTCTAATTTTTTGACTCATTTCCTTAAGATTTAAGCTTCAACTCCTTTAGCTGCTTTAATAACCTCTTCTGAGATATTTGCAGGCGTTTCCGCATAGTGTGAAAATTCCATAGTTGATGTTGCTCTACCTGAAGACAGTGTTCTTAATGACGTAACATAACCGAACATCTCAGATAAAGGAACCTCAGCTTTTACTACTTTAGAACCGGCACGGTCGCTCATGTTATTTACCTGACCGCGACGACGGTTTAAGTCACCTACAATATCACCCATATATTCTTCTGGGGTTAAAACTTCCAACTTCATGATTGGCTCCATGATTACAGCCTTTGCAGCCTTAGCAGCAGACTTAAATCCTAATTTAGCCGCTAACTCGAAAGACAATTGGTCCGAATCTACATCGTGGTAAGACCCGTCAGTTAACGTCACTTTCATGGCATCAATCTCATAACCTGCTAATGGTCCATTTACCATTGCCATTTTAAATCCTTTTTCAACAGAAGGAATAAATTCCTTAGGTACATTACCACCTTTGATTTCGGAAACGAACTCTAGTCCTTGCTTTCCTTCCTCAGCTGGCTCTAGCGTAAATACAATATCGGCAAATTTACCACGTCCACCAGATTGCTTTTTATAAACTTCTCTGTGCTCTGCACGTTGTGTGATAGCCTCTTTGTATTCCACTTGAGGTTGACCTTGGTTAACCTCTACCTTAAACTCACGCTTGAGACGGTCTACGATAATATCTAAGTGAAGCTCACCCATACCTGAAATAATGGTTTGGCCTGAAGCTTCATCTGTTCTAACTGTAAAGGTAGGATCCTCTTCAGCCAATTTAGCTAACGCCATACCCAGTTTATCAACGTCTGCCTTAGTCTTAGGCTCAACAGCAATACCAATTACTGGATCTGGGAAGTCCATAGATTCCAAAACAATAGGGTGCTTCTCATCTGATAAGGTGTCTCCAGTTTTAATATCCTTAAAACCAACTGCTGCACCAATATCTCCAGCTTCAATGTAATCAATAGCGTTTTGCTTGTTGGAATGCATTTGATATATTCTAGAAATACGTTCCTTTTTACCAGATCTATTGTTTAAAACATATGATCCAGCATCTAAACGTCCAGAATAAGCTCTAAAGAATGCCAAACGACCTACGAATGGGTCTGTAGCAATTTTAAATGCTAAAGCAGAGAAAGGCTCTTTTACATCTGGCTTTCTAGCAATTTCTTTGTCTGTTCCAGGCTCCGTACCAACAATAGCTTCCTTATCTACTGGTGATGGTAAATAACGGCATACGGCGTCTAACAAGAACTGCACACCTTTATTTTTGAAAGCCGAACCGCAAATCATAGGGATTATTGACATATCCATTACAGCAGCTCTTAGTGCAGCATGCACTTCTTCTTCTGTAATAGAATCTTCATCTTCCATAAATTTCTCAAGAAGATTTTCATCATAAGTTGCAACCTCTTCTATTAGTTGAGCTCTTAACTGAGATGCTTCTTCTCTTAGTTCTTCTGGTATATCTACCACGTCGAATGTTGAACCTAGTGTTTCATCATGCCAGATAATAGCTCTGTTCTTCACTAAATCAACAATTCCTTTAAAGTCGGCCTCATCACCAATATTCATTACAATTGGCACGGCATTAGACCCTAACATATCTTTAACCTGCTGACAAACCGCCATAAAGTTAGACCCTTGACGGTCCATTTTATTTACAAATCCTATTCGTGGAACCTTGTAATTATCAGCTAATCTCCAGTTCGTTTCAGATTGTGGCTCTACACCATCAACCGCACTGAACAAAAAGACTAATCCGTCTAGTACACGTAGTGAACGGTTAACCTCAACCGTAAAATCCACGTGACCAGGAGTATCTATAATATTAAAGTGATATCCTTTGGTTTCTGGAGTAGGCTGTCCATTTTCTAATGGAAAGTTCCACGTACAAGTTGTAGCCGCAGAGGTTATGGTAATACCTCTTTCTTGCTCTTGCTCCATCCAGTCCATAGTGGCTGCTCCATCATGCACCTCACCTATTTTGTGCGATACACCAGTGTAATAAAGGATACGCTCCGTTGTTGTTGTCTTACCAGCATCAATGTGTGCTGCAATACCAATATTTCTAGTATATTTTAAATCTCTTTGTGCCATTTTAATTAAAATCTAAAGTGTGAGAATGCTTTGTTCGCTTCTGCCATTCTATGCGTATCTACACGTTTCTTAACAGCAGCACCTTCTTCTTTAGCAGCAGCTAAAATTTCAGCAGCTAATTTTTGAGCCATAGATTTTTCGTTTCTCTTACGAGCGAAACTAATCAGCCATTTCATAGCAGTTGAAACTTTTCTGTCTGGACGAATCTGCATTGGAATTTGAAATGTTGCTCCACCTACACGTCTACTTCTCACTTCAACGTGAGGCATTACGTTAGATAATGCATCTTTCCATAACTCTAATGCGGTCTTCTCGTCATTGTTCTTTTTCTCATCGACGATATCTATAGCATCGTAGAATACTTTGAACGCCACGGACTTTTTACCATCCCACATCATCATATTAACAAACCTTGTTACTAACTGGTCGTTAAATCGTGGATCTGGTAAAAGCGGTCTTTTTTTCGCTTGTCTTTTTCTCATGTCTTCTTCTTAAAGTTTTAAATTACTTTTTAGGGCGTTTTGC
>CAZGDG010000062.1:0-19360 GCA_964524415.1 uncultured Flavobacteriaceae bacterium | reverse complement strand
ACTATGGCAGACCATATCATAGATGTTGAAAACCTTTCGGTTGAACAAATTTCGGGAGCCGTTGCCGCCAAATTAGTCTAGATAAGCCTCGTATGGTTGTTTAGATAAGTTTACATGAACATGTTCAAACAAAGATGTAGAAAGGCTTATGCCTTTAAAATCCGCTTTCACAGGATATTTTTTATGATTTCTATTAACGAGAACAGCAGTTTTGAATTGCTTTAACGGTACATCTAAGAAATGTTTTATACCATAGATAAGAGTACTTCCAGAGTTTAGAACGTCATCCACTAACACTAAAGACTTGTTTGTGTAATCTTCAGCACTCAAAGAAGTCACAATGGGATTGATAGGTTGCACTTTGTTTATGCTTACTTTGCAAAGTGTGGAGTTAATATCTGATATTTTATCCAGATTGGATTTTATTTTTTTTGCAAGTAAGTAGCCGTTACTTTCTATACCTGCAATAATGAGTTCAGTTTCATTGACATTGCTCTCGTAAATTTGATAAGCGATACGCTTTATTTTATGCTGAATTTCCTTATGGGTAAGGATGGTATTTTTAGAGAGGCTCATACATTCTTTTTTTCAAAGATAAAAAAGAGTTCTTTACCTTGTCGTGCTTCGATGGAATTATATGATGTTTCCAATTTATGTAGATGAAACCTAGGCTCAAACAAATTCCGGTATTCTTTTATGCTGCCGCCATAAGGTGGTCCAGATTCCGTTAAAGGGAAATTGAAAAGCAAACCTGTCAAAAGACCTTTTGGGTTCAGTAATTCGTGCATTTTGTTCACGTAGTTACTTCTTAGGTTAGGGTCTAGGGCACAGAAAAAAGTTTGTTCTAAAACCAGATCAAATGACTTTTTAATTTCAAAAAAGTTAGAACTTATAAGCTGGTTTTTTGGGAAGTCTGGCAGTCTTTTCTTAAGATTTTGCAGTGGTACTTCTGCATAATCTGCAGCATAGACGTTTTTAAACCCTTTTTTCCATAAATACTCAACTTCATAACCATTTCCAGCTCCAGGTATTAAAACCTTCATTGATCTGTCATCTAGTCCATCAACAAATTGTTTAAGTGCAGGGGAAACATAACCAATATCCCAGCCGGTATTTTTGGTTTCGTAGCGTCCTTTCCAGTAATCTTTATTCAGTATCATCTCGTTCATAAAAGTCATCTAAATCGCGTCTGTCTTTTTTAGTAGGTCTTCCAGTTCCCTTTTTCCGGTAATAATCCTTACTGTACTTTAATAAATCCTGTGCTTCGAAAGCCTCCTTTGGCGTTGTGTCTGTTCTATATATATCTAAAAGCTTGGCTCCAATTCGGTTAGGAGGGATATCATTTACAGTAAGCGTATAGTTTATCTGGTTTTTGCGGAGTTCAATTTTATCGCTAGGATAAACTTCCCTAGAAGGTTTAGCCACAGCCTCATTTATCTTTACCTGTCCTTTTTTGCATGCTCTTGTCGCCAAACTACGTGTTTTATAATACCTAACAGCCCACAAATATTTGTCTATCCGCATATTGAATTCTTATAATTCACCGTTATATCCTTAGTGCAAAAATATTATAATATTGTATCTTGCGCACTGAAAAAAGCAATAATGAACCTTACAATATGAAATTGTAAGTAACCCAAGTATTTATGAAAATAAAAAATTCATTCCTATTATTCACTGTTTTGGTTATAACAGGAATTTTAGCATGTACTCCTGATGATGATGGGCCAACTGCCATTGTTGAAAATGACAGAACGGAACAGCAGTTAGAAGACAATCAGTTATTGTTAGAATATTTATCTACACACTACTATAATTCCAGTCTATTTGAGACGCCGGGTAATTATACCTATAGTGACATAGTTATCACGCAATTAACCCAAGATGAAGATGGAAATTTTGAGCCACTTCCTAATCCAGAGGATAACACCTTGTTGATCGATGCTGTCGGAGACCCATTCACGGTAGAGTTTGCTGGCGCCGAATATCAATATTATGTGCTGCAAATTAATGAAGGAGGGGGAGAGTCTCCTGCTTTTACAGATGCAGTTCGAGTTCGTTACGCAGGTAACTTGGCGTCAACAACAGGTAATGTCTTTGATGAGAGGGACACACCAACTGAGCTTACGCTACAAGGTGATGGGGTTACCTCTCTTGGTGCCATTAAGGGTTGGCAATTAGTAATGCCTATGTTTAAAACGGCCGAAAATTTTACTATTGAAGACGATGGTGCCGTAACCTTTAATAATTACGGTACAGGTATTATGTTTTTACCCTCTGGCTTAGGCTACTATGCCAATTTTGTTGCAGGCATACCTCCATATTCCAATCTGGTATTTAAATTTGATTTGTTGCAATATGAAGTTGTAGATCACGACGGTGACGGTGTACCGTCTTTTCTTGAGGATATAGACAACAGTGGTGAAGTAATTGACGATGACACAGATGGTGATGGCTTGCAAAACTTTAGAGATGTAGATGATGATGGAGATGGTGTTCTAACCCGATTTGAAGATATTGATGGCGATGGTGACCCAACTAACGATATGAGTCCTGTTAATCCTGACCTTCCAAGGTATCTCGATCCTGAAGCAACGGACTCAAACCAAGATTAAAGCTAATAAAAAAGGCTGCGATAATTTCGCAGCCTCTTTTTTTATAAGGCAAGGGACAAACTCAATATTAATTGGTCTGGCCTTGTATCTATTCTACTACTAACATTAGTGCCTAAGTTATTGGTAATGAATGTAGCTTCATTGGAGTTAAAGCCGCGTTCATATCTTAAATCAATCCCAAATTTATTGAAGCTTACACCTATTCCGAAATTTAAACCAAGAGTAAGGTCATTCTCAATATTTCTAGTGGACAGCCCTTCAAAGTCTGTATCTAGAATATATTGAAGTGAAGGCCCTCCAAAGACATTTAGTGGTCCTAATACTTTAATTCCTACTAATAGCGGTAAGTCTAATTTTTTTACTGAAAACTCGTCACTATCGTAGTCACTTTTGGTAGCTGTGTAGACCAATTCTGGTTTAAAGAAAATAGAATTCCCAAACTTGCCAAAAAGACCAACATGATAACCAATGTTGCGCTCTGGGTTTTGGGCATTGCTTCCTATGGATTCAAAATAATCACCATTGGCACCATAATTTAATCCAGCTCTAAGCCCAAATGCCGTTCCGTTTTGGCTGTGTCCTGCAAAAGAAAAAAGCGCTAAGGACAAGGCCAAAAGCGCTATTGTTTTAGGTGTTCTCATAACGTTCGTTTTAAAGATTAGATATTGTATTAATCAAAAACGTTGCCAGAACTATATTATTTTCTCTTAAGAACACTTTTTACCGCTTTTTCAATGGCGGCGCTATTTAATCCATACTTATCCATGAGCTGGGCAGGCGTTCCAGATTCGCCAAAAGTATCCATGGTAGCCACAAATTCTTGAGGAGCTGGATGGTTTTGGCTTAAGACACGCGCAACGCTTTCTCCAAGACCACCAAAGTAGTTATGTTCTTCTGCTGTAACAATACAGCCAGTCTTTTTTATGGACTCTAGTATGGCGTCTTTATCTAAAGGTTTTATGGTGTGGATATTGATAACCTCTGCAGAAATACCTGAATCTGAAAGCGATTTTGCAGCTTCGAGGGCTTCCCAAACCAAATGGCCTGTGGCGACAATGGTTACATCAGTACCTTCGGTAAGCTGTATGGCTTTACCAATTTGAAAATCTTGAGTTTCAGGTGTGAAATTCGGTACTTTTGGTCTTCCAAACCTCAAATATACTGGTCCTTCGTGTTCTGCAATAGCCAAAGTTGCAGCCTTGGTTTGATTAAAATCACAGGTATTGATAACCGTCATCCCTGGAAGCATTTTCATTAAGCCAATATCTTCAAGGATTTGGTGGGTTGCACCATCTTCTCCAAGGGTAACACCAGCATGCGAAGCGCAGATTTTCACGTTTTTACCAGAATAGGCAATGCTCTGTCTAATTTGGTCATAAACTCTTCCAGTAGAAAAATTTGCAAACGTTCCGGTGAAGGGAATTTTACCGCCTATAGTCATTCCAGCCGCAAGACCCATCATGTTGGCTTCTGCAATGCCAACTTGGAAGAAACGTTCTGGGTGATTGGCTTGAAATTCATCCATTTTCAATGATCCCGTAAGATCGGCACATAATGCCACAACGTTTTCATTGCGTTTTCCGAGTTCTGTTAGACCTGCTCCAAACCCTGACCTTGTATCTTTATTTCCTGTATTTGTGTACGTCTTCATAATTGTTGTAGATAAATCTTAATAATCACCAATAGTTTCTGGATTTTGAGCTAATCCAATTTCAAGTTGTTCGTCATTTGGAGCTTTTCCATGCCATGCATGGGTATGCATCATAAAGTCAACACCATTACCCATAACTGTTTTAAGCAAAACACAGACGGGTTTTCCTTGACCGGTCAATGACTTGGCTTTGGACATACCTTCAAGTACTGCCGATATGTTGTTTCCTTCTTCAATATCTAGAACGGTCCATCCAAACGCTTCAAATTTAGCCCTTAGATTCCCCATTGGAAGGACACTATCTGTAGAGCCATCAATTTGTTGTCCGTTTAAATCAACCGTAGCAATTAAATTATCCACCTTATTACCAGCGGCATACATAATGGCTTCCCAATTTTGTCCTTCTTGTAACTCGCCATCACCATGCAAACTGTAAATCAAATGCGCATCATTATTTAGTTTTTTAGTTTGGGCCGCACCTATGGCGACAGACATGCCTTGACCTAAAGACCCAGAGGCTATTCTTACTCCAGGAAGGCCCTCATGTGTTGTTGGGTGGCCTTGCAGTCTTGAGTCGATAAGCCTAAACGTATTCAATTCTTCAATTGGAAAGTATCCAGAGCGTGCTAGAACACTATAATATACTGGTGATATGTGACCATTGGATAAAAAGAAAAGGTCTTCGCCGATTCCGTCCATATCAAAACCTGTTTTGGTGTTTAGAATTTCTTTGTAAAGACAAACAAAAAATTCTGCACATCCAAGTGATCCTCCAGGGTGACCAGAATTGACCTTATGGACCATCCTCAAAATATCACGCCGTACTTGCGTGGTTAAATCTTCTAATTCTTTAATATTTGGCATTTGCTATAGGTTAAATAATCACTGCAAAAATAAGTTTTTATAAAAGTACCACAAGTAAGCGATAACGACACTTATTAACGATTTAAGGGAATTGCTAACAATTTTGATTTTAATTAAGATGGCAATGTTTTTGAGTTAATTATATTTGCTGTCATACATTGACCCGATGAAATTTGAGCGCGTAGGACAAGACAAAAATTCTAAGGCAAGGGCTGGACTTATAACAACAGACCATGGCACCATAGAAACTCCAATATTTATGCCTGTTGGCACCGTTGCATCTGTTAAAGGGGTGCATCAGCGTGAATTGAAGGAGGATATCAATCCCGATATTATTTTAGGAAACACCTATCACCTTTATCTAAGGCCAAAAACACATATTCTCGAACAAGCAGGTGGACTGCATAAATTTATGAACTGGGATAGAAATATTCTAACCGATTCCGGTGGCTATCAAGTATATTCCATGTCTGCGAACAGGAAAATAAAGGAGGAGGGTGTAAAGTTTAAATCCCATATAGATGGAAGTTACCACGTCTTCACTCCAGAGAATGTAATGGAGATCCAAAGGAGTATTGGTGCCGATATTATTATGGCTTTTGACGAGTGCACGCCTTATCCCTGTGATTATAATTATGCTAAGCGTTCAATGCACATGACGCATCGCTGGTTGGAGCGCTGCCTGAGCCATTTAAAAAAGCTTCCATTTAAATACGACTATCAACAAACGTTTTTTCCCATAGTTCAAGGAAGCACTTACAAAGACCTAAGGAAACAATCGGCAGAATATATTGCTCAATGCAATGCGGAAGGTAATGCTATAGGAGGACTTTCTGTCGGTGAACCAGCAGAAGAAATGTATGCTATGACCGAGGTTGTATGTGATATTTTGCCAGAGGAGAAACCACGTTATTTGATGGGCGTGGGAACACCAATAAATATTTTGGAGAATATAGCGTTAGGAGTAGACATGTTCGATTGTGTAATGCCTACTCGCAATGCAAGAAATGGTATGCTATTTACAGCTCATGGCACCATAAACATAAAAAACAAAAAGTGGGAGGATGATTTTAGTCCCATAGATGAGATGGGTATTACCTATGTTGATTTAGATTACACTAAAGCCTACTTAAAGCATTTATTTTCCGTTAATGAACTTTTGGGTAAGCAAATAGCGACCATTCATAATCTTGGTTTTTATTTATGGCTCGTCCGAGAGGCACGTAAACAGATCATTGCTGGCAATTTTAGGACCTGGAAAGATAAAATGGTAAAACAAATGGACAAACGCTTGTAGAAGTGAAAATTTTAGATTGGTACATATTAAAACGTTATTTGCTCACTTTTTTGATGATGCTGTTGCTCTTCATTCCAATTGGCATTACGGTTGATTTGGCTGAAAAAATTGGAAAGATGATTGAGAACAAAGCACCATTTGACGAGGTAATCGCTTACTATTTTGATTTCACCATTTATTTTGCAAATCTTTTATTTCCGTTATTCTTGTTTTTGTCTGTCATTTGGTTCACCTCCAAGCTTGCCAATAATACTGAAATAGTCGCATTTTTAAGTTCAGGAGTCTCGTTTACAAGGTTTTTAAGACCCTACCTCATTGGAGCTACTATTGTTGCAACCATTGCACTTATTTTAGGAATGTTTCTGGCGCCATATGCGAGTCAAGGTTTTAATGAATTTAGATATCAATATCTAAAAAGAAACAAACAAATTCAAAAAACAAAGGATGTATACAGGCAGATAAACGATAACGATATTATCTATGTGAGCAATTTCGTTTTAAGGAGCAAATCCGGAATGAATTTTACTTACGAGCATTTTGAGGGCAATGAGCTGAAATTCAAGATTTTTGCAGATAATATTAGATATATCGAAGAAGACAGCATTTATAGATTAACCCGCTATGTAAAAAGAAGTTTCGATAATGGTATAGAAACCATAGAGGAAGCGAATAGAAAGGAGATGGATTTTCCCTTTGAATTGGAAGATTTAACACCTGTAGAATATGCCGCAGAAACAAAAACCTATGGTGATCTTTTAAAATTTATAGAAGCCGAAAAAAGAAGAGGGTCCTCTAATATTGGGCGCTATGAGGTGGTAAAACTTAAAAAATGGAGTTTGCCTGTTTCTATTTTTATTTTAACCATTATTGCGGTCGCCGTATCCTCCGTAAAACGTCGTGGTGGTATGGGCGTTAATTTGGCCTTAGGTATTACTATTGCCATGATTTTTGTTTTTTTTGATAAAGTCTTTGGAGTGATGGCTGCACAATCCAATTTCCCTGCTGTTATTGCTGTGTGGTTTCCCAATACAATATTTGGTATTTTAGCTATATACCTGTTGCAAAATGCCAAACGCTAAGCTTAAAAACTATTTACACTTACATTTTCTGGTTTTCATTGCCGGGTTTACTGCAATTCTAGGAGAGCTAATTACCATTGGAGCTTTGGAACTCGTCTGGTTTAGAATGTCAATTGCTGGAGTTTTAATGCTTTTCTATATAAAAGCCGTAAAGCTCAGCCTTAAAATACCCCTTAAAGTACTATTACAATTCGCAGTTGCCGGAGTAATTATAGCCTTGCATTGGGTTACATTTTTTGAGGCCATCAATCAAGCGAATGTATCAATAGCATTAGCCATGTTTTCAACAGGTGCATTTTTTGCATCTTTCATAGAGCCTCTATTTTTTAAACGTGCCATTTTGTGGTATGAAATTCTCTTTGGAATTTTGGTGATTGTTGGAGTTATTTTGATAACGAGCAGTGAGTTTGAATATATCAATGGGATAATTTTGGGTTTGTTTTCCGCTTTTTTTTCCACGTTGTTTGCCGTTATCAATGGTCGATTCATATTAAGACATAGAGCTAGCGTCATATCGTTCTACGAATTTGTAAGTGGTGTAATTTTTTTAACTGTTTTTCTCATAGTCATGGGGCACACGTTCAATTCAGACTTTTTTGCCTTACAAAAATCAGATTGGACATACCTTTTAATTCTGGCCTCAGTTTGTACGGCTTACGCCTTCATTGGAGCCGTGGAGGTTATGCGCTATATCAGTCCTTTTACGGTAATTCTTAGCTACAATCTAGAACCTATATATGGTATAGCACTAGCCTTGCTTTTTTTTCCAGAATCCGAGATTATGTCGGCAGAGTTTTACATGGGAGCTGCTCTCGTGTTAATGACTGTGTTATTGGATGCCTACATAAAATATAAGGACTCGGTAAGGCGCAAAAGAAAAGTAGTAACGGATTAAAGTTTTATATTTGTCATCACACTAACTAAACAAAACCAAGGTCAAATCGTATGGAATATTTAGAGTTTGAATTACCAATTAAGGAGCTTGAAGAACAGCTTCAAAAATGTCAAATTATAGGCGAGGAGAGCGATGTAGATGTAACGGAGACTTGTAAACAAATTGAAAAAAAACTAGCTGAAACCAAAAAGGATATATACAAAAACCTTTCTGCATGGCAGCGCGTGCAATTGTCACGTCACCCAGATAGACCTTATACCTTAGATCATATTAAAGCGCTTTGTGGTGACTCTTGGCTAGAACTTCATGGTGATAGAAGCGTGAGAGACGATAAGGCCATGATAGGTGGTTTGGGTAAAATAGGCGATCAGTCCTATATGTTTATTGGACAGCAAAAAGGCTACAATACAAAAACAAGACAGTATAGGAATTTTGGAATGTCCAATCCAGAGGGATATAGAAAGGCACTGCGCCTTATGAAGTCTGCAGAGAAATTTGGTATTCCTGTTGTTACATTGATTGATACGCCAGGAGCATATCCAGGCTTGGAAGCAGAAGAAAGAGGACAAGGTGAGGCTATTGCTAGAAATATTTTAGAAATGACACGTCTTAAAGTTCCAATCATCACAGTTATCATTGGCGAAGGAGCTTCTGGCGGTGCTTTGGGTATAGGTGTAGGTGATAAGGTTTTAATGCTTGAAAATACTTGGTACTCCGTTATATCACCAGAATCCTGTTCATCCATATTGTGGCGTAGTTGGGAATACAAGGAGCAGGCGGCAGAAGCCCTAAAGCTAACCGCAAAAGACATGAAGCGTATGAAGTTGGTAGACAAAATAGTTAAAGAACCACTTGGTGGTGCACACAGAGATAGGGAAAAAACATTTGTGGCAGTTAGAGATGCTATTGTAGCCGCTTATGATGAACTCAAAAACTTATCACCAAAAGAATTGGTGAAGACCCGAATGGCGAAATATGAGGATATGGGTGTCTTTAAAGACTAAAACCTCTAATTGCAAGCGTATTAAAAAACCGAAGTGTTTTGCTTCGGTTTTTTTTATGGATATCAACAATAATTTTATCTTATTAACAGTTCAATTGTTGAAGACCTGTTAAGATTAGAATAGCCTGTAAATGTCGTTCATCGATACTTATTAGCTACATTTGTAACTTATGAAACAACCTAAGTCCATAAAAGGTTTTAAAGTAGATAAAAGCACTATTATCAATCTAGAGAAAGGTAAGATACCTCCTCAAGCTGTTGATTTAGAGGAAGTTGTGCTTGGCGCCATGATGATTGATAAAAAAGGTGTTGATGAGGTTATTGATATTTTAAGCTCAGACGCATTCTACAAAGACGCCCACAAATATATTTTTGAAGCTATTTTTAAATTATTTGAAAATAGCGAACCTGTAGACTTATTAACCGTTTCTAGCCAGCTTAAGAAAGATGAAAAATTAGATATCGTCGGAGGTGATTTCTATTTGATTTCTTTAACGCAACGTGTATCATCATCGGCTCACATAGAATTTCATGCGCGTATTATTCTTCAAAAGTATATACAGCGCAGTTTGATAAAGATTTCAAATGAAATTATAGAAGACGCCTACGACGAAACAAAAGATGTGTTTGACCTTTTAGATAATGCAGAGGCTAAGCTCTATGAAGTCACTCAAGGCAATGTAAAGAAATCAACGGAGACAGCTCAAAATCTCGTACTTCAAGCGAAGAAGAAAATTGAGGAAATCTCAAATAAGGAAGGTTTAAGTGGAATTCCTAGTGGGTTTGATAAATTAGATAAGCTTACTTCGGGATGGCAACCTTCAGATTTGATTATCGTTGCTGCCAGACCAGGTATGGGTAAAACCGCATTAACCCTTACCATGGCAAGGAACATGGCCGTTAATAGTAATATTCCAGTGGCGTTTTTCTCATTGGAGATGTCTTCCGTTCAGTTAATTACTAGATTAATTTCAAGTGAAACCCACTTGTCTTCAGAAAAACTTCGTACGGGCAGATTGGAGAAGCATGAATGGGAACAATTAAACGTTAAGGTAAAAACGCTTGAAAAAGCACCGCTATATATAGATGACACACCGTCACTCTCAATATTTGATTTACGCGCTAAGGCTAGGCGTTTAGCATCACAGTATGGCATAAAATTAATAGTCATTGATTACCTGCAATTAATGACCGCAGGTGGAAGTTTAAAAGGCGGAAATCGAGAACAGGAAATATCAACCATTTCAAGAAACCTTAAAGCTTTGGCTAAGGAACTTAACGTTCCGGTAATAGCCCTATCACAGTTATCCCGAGCTGTAGAAACGAGAGGTGGAAGCAAGCGTCCATTGCTTTCAGATTTAAGAGAATCTGGAGCTATTGAACAAGATGCGGATATTGTGTCGTTTATATACAGACCTGAATATTATAAGATAGATGAGTGGGATGATGAAGAGCGCTCACCTACAGAAGGCCAGGCCGAGTTTATCGTTGCTAAACACAGAAACGGTGGCTTGGATAATATTCGATTAAAATTCATCGGTCACTTAGGTAAATTTGACAATCTGGATGATTTTGAAACTTCTTTTGGAGAGTTCCATTCTAAAATGAATGCAGCAGCAAATGACGATACTTTTAAACCAGATTCCTATCCATCAGCATCTGATGCTTTTGATTCGCCAGAAGATGACGATGTGCCGTTTTAACACAGCATTATAAGTCTTAAAATTTCTTTTTAACGTATCTTTACCGTTCGCTATTTAAAAGAAATTGAGCCTCATGTTAGACCAAAGACGTACCACCAATGTACTTTTGTTAATTATAGCCATTCCTTTGGTATTTTACCTGCTCAAGGTATTGTCTTTTATATTTATCCCTCTTATTTTCTCAATGTTTATTGCCTTGCTATTTCTGCCTATAATGAGAGAGCTTGGGAGAAGAAGAGTGCCTAAATTTTTAAGCATTTTAGTGGTACTGCTTCTAGTGGCAGGAGGACTTAAAATCGGCTTTGAACTCATTCAGTTATCAAGTAAGGAAATCTTGGCTAACAACGCTGACTTTATGCAAAAAGCAGAACCAAAGCTAGAGGTGCTGAGAACATATCTCTTCGATAATTTTGGTATTGAATTGGATACTGAGCAAAGTGTATTTGCTGAGTTCTTTAAAAAGGACAATATTGGCTCTACGATTGGATTTTTGAGGAGTTTTGTAACATCTTTGTTAATGACGGCATTTTTTGTAGTGCTGTGGTTGGCAGAGTCCATTAATGTTCATAAGCTACTTAACAACACCATTCTAAAACAAAAACATACTTCCATAAAAGCCTTTATGAAGATTGAAAAGGACTTAATAAAATTTATAAAGGTCAAATTTTTGGTAAGTGCTTTAACAGGTGTATTTACTGGTTTAATGTGCGTTTTATTTGATGTGAGTTTCCCAATATTCTGGGGTCTATTCGCTTTTGCCATTAATTTTGTACAGATGGTAGGCTCTTTTATATCAGTGATACTGTTGTCTATCTTTGCTTTTGTGGAACTGGACCCTACGAGCACCTTATTTTTCTTTATTTTATCAATAACCATGGTTCAAGTGCTGTTCGGTGCCATTTTGGAGCCAATATTTATGGGTAAGTCCTTTTCTATAAATATTATTGCAGTTTTAGTCATGCTAATGTTCTGGGGTTTTTTATGGGGAATTCCAGGGCTCATTATGGCCATTCCTATTACGGTTTTTATAAAGATAATTTTAGAGCAGTTTTCCAGTACTAGGATAATCGCCAGCCTATTGTCAGGCAATGAAACTAAAATTGAGAAGCTGTAAAACCTTCATTTTCTGCAACAAAATTTTACGTATCTTTCTTTTAAAACTTTAAGAATGGTTCACGGTACTCATAATGCTTTAGAAGATTCCAGAAATGAAGACATTTTAATTTCTGTAAATGACGAATTTTTTTCTAGATCAGAGGCTAAGATTTCGGTTTTTGATAGCGGATATCTTGTAGGCGATGGGGTTTGGGAGGCCTTTAGACTTCATAAAGGAGTGTTGGTCTTTTTAAATGAACATTTAGAGCGTCTATGGCAATCAGCCAAAACTGTGGGTATATCGTTACCGTTTTCAAAATTGGAATTAAAGGAAAAAGTCTGGGATGTTTTGAAGGCAAATGAGATGCACGATGGCGTTCACGTAAGGGTCATGATTACAAGAGGAATAAAAAAGACACCGTCACAAGATCCCAGATTAACAATTACTGGACCAAGTGTGGTTATTATTCCAGAATATAAAAAAGCATCGGAAACCTCAAGAGAAAAGGGTATAACCTTATTTACAAGTACAATAAGGAGAGGTTCGCCAGATTACTTAGATCCTAGATTGAATTGTCATAGTAAGTTACACGAAGTGCAAGCACTAATTCAGGCTATAGAAGCTGGTGCAGACGAAGCACTAATGCTGGATGTCAATGGATTTGTAGCAACCTGCAATGCTACTAATTTTTTTATTGTAAGAGATGGGGAAGTTTGGACCTCTACGGGTAAATATTGTATGAATGGCATTACACGAGCCAAGGTTATTGAACTCTGTAAGAGCAACAACATCGTATGTTTGGAAAAAGACTTTTCACTTTTTGACGTTTATGGGGCAGACGAGGCTTTTGTAACAGGAACCTTTGGAGGACTAACACCTGTTACAAAAATTGATGGGAAAATTATTGGAGATGGTGATTATGGTACGATGACGAGACGATTAAGTCAACTTTATCAAGACCTTATCAATAGTGTAGTTAAGAATGGAGGAAATTAAACGCATCTGCCTGTGGTCTGGACCGAGGAATATTTCAACTGCATTAATGTATTCCTTTGCCCAGAGAAAAGACACAAAAGTATTTGATGAACCACTATATGGCTATTACTTAAGTCATCACCCTGAAGCGCACAAATATCACCCAGGAGCATTAGAGATAATAAGCTCTATGGAAAATGATGGTGAGAAGGTTATTGAGATGATGATTTCCAACAGAGAATGGCCAGTATTGTTTTTTAAGCATATGACCCATCATTTGTTAGGATTGAAAAAGGATTTTATGAAAAAAACAATCAATATAATTCTTACTAGAGACCCTAGGGAAATGCTTCCTTCTTTTGATAAGGTAATTCCCAATCCTTCTCTAAACGATGTTGGTTATGCCCTGCATATAGAGTTGATCAATTATTTTGAGAAACATAACATTCCATTTGCTGTTTTAGATGCTAAGAGGGTATTAGAAAACCCCAAGGAACGTTTGTCCGATTTATGCAAGTTTGCGGGTATTACCTTCGATGAAAACATGTTGTCATGGAAACCACAGCAAAGGGTAGAGGACGGAGTATGGTCTAAATATTGGTATAAAAGCGTGCATGCATCTTCTGGTTTGAAAGCCTATTCTCGACAGGATGAAAATTTCCCTCAGCACTTAGAACCGCTATTGTTAAAATGTATACCATATTATAAAAGGCTCATGACATATGTTCTTTAGAATATTAAAAGATTTATAATTCCTTTTCTCTACGAGTTAAATTTAAGTATCTTTCATTTTAAAATTCACACAGTGAAAAAGTTACTTTTCATGCTCTTCGCCATATTATTTAGTAGTCATTGTTTTGCATCTTATATTTTAATTCCGATGGATGCGGAGACCCAAGAGAATCACCTCAAGGCTTATGGTGTTACCTATTGGACTTTAGAAAGAGAACTAAAAGTAAAATGGTTATTGAATTACCGAGGAGGCTCTTTTCTATTGCCTGATGCAGAGATTATTAGAAAGGAATGCCAAATTAGAGGCGTGTCGTTTGAAGTTATTTCAGATAACCAAGCAGCTCAAATTCTAGAAGATATAAGTAGTCCCGCTGTCAATCAAGAGGCGGTGGTACTAGAAAAAGCACCTAAAATTGCTGTGTATACACCTTATGGGAAGCAACCATGGGATGATGCGGTAACCATGGTGCTCACCTACGCAGAAATACCATATGAAACGGTCTATGATGAAGAGGTGTTAAATGACGAACTTTTGCTTTATGATTGGTTGCATTTGCATCATGAAGATTTTACGGGACAATACGGCAAGTTCTACCGTGCGTATCGGTCTGCCGCTTGGTATATAGAGGAGAAAAGACAAGCGGAAGAATTAGCCTCCAAACTTGGGTATTCCAAAGTGTCTGAAGCCAAATTGGCAGTTGCACTAAAAATTAGAGATTATGTTGTTGGAGGGGGTTTTATGTTTGCGATGTGTTCTGCAACGGATAGCTTTGATATTGCCCTAGCAGCGGAAGGTATTGACATCTGCGAGCCTATGTTTGATGGCGATGGAAGTGATCCTGGCTACCAAAATAAAATAGACTATTCTAAGACCTTTGCTTTTAAGGATTTCATTTTGGAACAAAGTCCAAATGTCTACGAGTTCTCATCTATAGATATGACAAGAAAGCGTCAAATACCTATGACTACCGATTATTTTAGCCTTATGGAATATTCGGCGAAGTGGGACCCAATACCTACAATGCTCACACAAAACCATACCGCGTTGGTTAAAGGTTTCATGGGACAGACAACATCCTTCACCAGAGACCAAATAAAATCCAACGTCCTCGTCATGGGAGAAAACCGCGCTAATAGTGAAGCTAAATATATTCATGGTATAAAAGGAAAAGGTTTTTTCACCTTTTATGGAGGTCATGACCCAGAAGATTATACACATAGGGTTGGTGATCCTAAAACTGAATTGGATTTACATCCAACATCTCCAGGATATAGATTAATTCTTAATAATGTACTCTTTCCAGCTGCAAAAAAGAAAAAGCAAAAGACCTAAATAAAAATGTGATATAAAGGGTGAAGTTATATCAAAGAGAAATACAAATTTTAGCCAAACCTAGAGGGTTTCATATCATTACAGAAGATGTTTTAAAAGCCCTGCCAGAAATAAAGGAGATTAGGTTGGGTCAGTTGCAAGTGTTTATAAAACATACTTCGGCTAGTTTGACTATAAATGAAAATGCAGACCCTACCGTTAGGCAGGATTTTGAATCTCATTTTAACTTCATGGTTCCAGAGGATCAGTCTTATTATAAACACACATTCGAGGGCTCCGACGATATGCCAGCGCACATCAAAGCTGCGGTATTAGGGTCGTCAGTTCAAATTCCAATTAGTAATGGAAAGTTAAATTTAGGCATATGGCAAGGAATTTATTTATGTGAGCATAGAAACAAGGCCTCGGGAAGGCACCTTGTCTTAACAGCCTTTGGACAATAAATAAAAAAGCCCAAATCCTTTGATTTGGGCCTATTATAAGCGAAATGTTGTTGTTTTATGGGCTTAAACGCCTTACTTTACTTTGTTTACGATAGCTTCAAAAGCTTCTGGGTGGTTCATTGCTAAGTCTGCTAACACCTTACGGTTAAGCTCAATATTATTAGCTTTTAATTGACCCATAAACTTGGAATAGCTCATTCCATGTTGTCTTGCACCTGCGTTAATACGCATAATCCATAACGCACGGAATGTTCTTTTTTTGTTTCTACGGTCTCTGTACGAATATTGCATCGCTTTATCAACCGCATTTTTTGCTACGGTCCAAACGTTCTTACGTCTTCCCCAGTAGCCTTTTGCTTGCTTTAGAACCTTTTTTCTCCTAGCTCTTTTCGCAACTGAATTTACTGATCTTGGCATTTCTTTAATTGTTTTTTGTAGTAGGCGACCATTTTTGGTACTTGCTAAATAATTTTGCCTAACTCCATGGTTTATAAATATTTTAACCGGTTAAACGAGTTACTTCAAGCGTAACATATGTTTAACATTATCCTCATCTGCTTTGTGAACCAAAGTGTCGTGAGTTAAAGCCAGCTTTCGCTTCTTAGATTTTTTAGTCAAGATATGACTCTTAAAAGCGTGCTTTCTTTTAATTTTACCAGTGCCAGTAAGTTTGAATCTTTTTTTGGCACTTGAATTTGTTTTCATTTTAGGCATTTTCTCCTAGTTTTAATTACGTTTCGCTTATGTTTTTTGTGTTCTTTAGTTAATTATTTTGTCTTTTTGGGAGCGATAAACATTATCATTCGCTTTCCTTCTAATTTAGGCATTTGCTCAACTTTTCCATATTCTTCTAAGTCTTGAGCTAGTCTTAATAACAAAATCTGACCTTGCTCTTTAAAAACTATTGAACGTCCTTTGAAGAATACAAAAGCCTTTAATTTGGCACCATCTTGTAAGAATTTAATAGCGTGTTTCTTCTTAAATTCATAATCGTGATCATCTGTTTGTGGCCCAAATCGAATTTCTTTAACAACTACCTTTGACGCTTTTGCTTTAAGCGCCTTTTCCCGTTTCTTTTGCTCATAAAGAAACTTTTTATAATCCATTACCTTGCAAACCGGTGGTTTTGCACTCGGTGATATCTCAACCAAATCTAGCCCTTGCTCATCGGCAATAGCTAGAGCTTTTTTCAATGGATAGATACCAACTTCTACATTATCTCCAACAACTCTCACTTCTTCAGCTCGTATCTTAGAGTTGATTCTGTGTTTGTCTTCTTGGGATTCCCTTCTGTAATTTTTTCTTCTGTTTCTTCTTATTGCTATGACTTATCGGTTTTAGTTATTTAAATGGTTTTAGGCTCTTGTTTACTTCTTTGTTGATGTGATCAACGAATTCTTCAATGCTAAGGGCACCTATTTCATCTCCGCCATGCCTTCTCACATTGATTTTGTTTTTTTGTTCTTCTTCTTCTCCAACAATAATCATGTAAGGAATCTTGGCTAATTCGGCTTCCCTAATCTTCTTGCCCACAGTTTCATTTCTGTCATCTGCGAGGGCGCGAATTTCGTTATTTTCTAGCAAATTTAAAACTTTTTGAGCGTATTTTTCATATTTCTCGCTTATAGAAATGACCACAGCCTGTTCGGGCATTAGCCAAAGCGGGAAATTTCCTGCCGTATGTTCTAATAATATGGCCACAAAGCGTTCCATACTTCCAAAGGGAGCGCGATGAATCATAACGGGTCTATGAAATTCATTATCTGCACCTTTATAAGTAAGGTCAAAACGTTCAGGTAGGTTATAGTCAACTTGAATAGTGCCTAACTGCCATTGTCTGCCTAAGGCATCTTTTACCATAAAATCTAATTTTGGACCATAAAAAGCGGCTTCACCTTCTTCAACGACAAAATCCAATCCTTTGTCTTTTGCCGCATTTAGTATAGCTTTCTCGGCCTTGTCCCAATTTTCTGAGCTACCTATGTATTTTTCTGGTTGCTTAGGGTCCCTTATTGAGACCTGGGCAGTGAAGTCTTCAAAACCTAAAGAACCAAATACATATAGGACTAAATCTATAACATCCTTAAACTCTTGATCTAGTTGATCGGGAGTACAGAAAATATGAGCATCGTCTTGAGTAAATCCACGGACCCGAGTAAGTCCATGTAGTTCTCCGCTTTGTTCATATCTGTATACGGTTCCAAACTCTGCATAACGTTTGGGCAGGTCCTTGTATGAAAAAGGCTTTGTGTTATATATTTCACAATGATGAGGGCAGTTCATGGGCTTAAGCAGAAACTCTTCGCCTTCGGCCGGTGTAGATATAGGTTGAAAACTGTCCTTGCCATATTTTGCATAATGCCCAGAGGTTACGTAGAGCTCTTTTTGTCCAATATGAGGGGTTACTACCATCTCATAACCAGCTTTTTTTTGGGCTGCTTTTAAAAAGTTCTCAAGTCGCTCGCGCAAGGCAGCACCTTTAGGTAGCCAAAGTGGAAGTCCTTGTCCCACTTTTTGGGAAAAAGTGAATAATTCCAATTCCTTACCCAGTTTTCTATGATCTCTCTTTTTTGCTTCTTCTAAGAGATGTAAGTATTCGGTAAGTTCTTTTTGTTTAGGAAATGAGATACCATAAACTCTGGTAAGTTGTTTTTCATTTTCGTCACCTTTATAATAGGCTCCCGCAACGGCCATAATTTTAACCGCTTTGATTTTTCCGGTATTAGGGATGTGACCACCCCTACATAGGTCTGTAAATGTATCGTGGTCACAAAACGTTATTGTGCCATCCTCCAAATTTTCAATAAGATCAACTTTGTACTCATTTTTATTTTTATAATAAGCTAAGGCTTCTTTTTTAGAAACTTCTCTCATTTTAAAATCATGCTTGCCACGGGCAATCTCAAGCATTTTTGTTTCAATTGTTTTGAAATCTTTTTCAGAGAGAGTATTATTCCCAAGGTCTACGTCATAATAAAAGCCATTTTCAATCGCAGGACCGACCCAAAGCTTAACTCCAGGGTAAAGTTCTTCAAGTGCTTGGGCAAGAACATGGGCAGATGAATGCCAAAAAGCTTTTTTTCCTTCATAATCGTTCCACGTAAAAAGAACTAATCTACCATTTTGATTCAAAGGGGTTGTAGTTTCCACCACAACATCGTTAAATTTTGCCGAAATGACATTTCGAGCAAAACCTTCACTGATATCTCTTGCAACCTCCATTGGAGTTATACCTTTATTATAGGTACGCTGACTGTTGTCTGGTAGTGTAATTGTTATCATTTTATATCTGTAGAATAAATGAGCGGACAAAGATAGGTCTATATGATTAATCCGCAAAGCATGAAGCTTACATAAAATGGATTACTGATGAAAGAAAATAAAGTTTGTCAAAATAAGGGAGTGAAAATTATTCCTAGTTATATATGAACTCGTGAAACTTCAGATTCCTAGCTTTAAAATGTATAAGTATATTAGTATAAACGACAATTTTAGTTTAGATTGATTAATTGATAGAAATA
The DNA here is from genome assembly GCA_964524415.1 of uncultured Flavobacteriaceae bacterium. GTDB lineage: Bacteria > Bacteroidota > Bacteroidia > Flavobacteriales > Flavobacteriaceae > Winogradskyella. The sequence continues at coordinate 153 of CAZGDG010000062.1, read as the reverse complement.
TTCTTTTTAGAAATAATTTTTTTCGTATCTTTGATATTCTCCAATCACTTGATTTTTAGAGCTTAATTTTTATGGAAAAAAATGTTTCATTTTTTTTCTGATTTCTTATTGTGGGAATAAAAAAAGGGTTTTATATTTGCACCCGCTAAAACG
>CAZGDG010000061.1:0-19485 GCA_964524415.1 uncultured Flavobacteriaceae bacterium | reverse complement strand
GGCACCTGCACTATAGCCATCAGCAACAAGTTTTTCTGCCACTTTCTGGGTATCACGCTTGGTTCTACAAAAAACAACCGAGAAAATATCTGGATGGGCATCTGCTAAACGCTTTAGCGCCAAGTAGCGATCGCGACCATTAACTAAATAATATTCGTGCGACACCTGAGACGTGCTCTCGTTCCTGTTGCCAACAACAATTTCTATTGGTGTGTGCATAAAGTCCTTGGCTATCTTAGCCACTTCTTTAGGCATCGTTGCCGAAAACAACCACGTGCTTTTATCTTTAGGCGTGTGGGACAGAATATCTGTTATATCCTCATAAAAACCCATATTAAGCATTTCGTCTGCTTCGTCTAAAACACTGTACTGAATTTTGGAGATATCCACCATATTCCGTCCGATCATATCTTTCATTCTACCTGGTGTGGCAACAACGATCTGGGCTCCTTTTTTAATTTGTTTGGCTTGTTCGGTAATACTTGCACCGCCGTAAATAGCTACGACATTAAGACCCTTGCAGTATTTTCCGTATAATTTCATTTCATTGGTAATCTGTAAACAGAGTTCGCGTGTGGGAGAAAGTATAAGGCCTTGTGTCGTGCGGCTGTTAATATCTATCTGTTGAAGCATCGGAAAACCAAATGCTGCTGTTTTTCCCGTACCCGTTTGTGCCAGGGCTACGAGGTCTTTTTCGTCATTCAATAATGTAGGAATGGCTTTTTGTTGAACTTCACTGGGTTCTGTAAATCCTAAATCTGAAATAGCTTGTAGTAGGTCTGAATTTAGACCTAAATCTTGAAATGTACTCATTGTTACTCTTAAGTATGCGATTATGTTATGTAGTGCTACATAAGAAGTTAATCGACATACTTAAACCTAAACTTCTGGTAACACGGCCTCACCCTGAGGCGTTTTAAGAAACATCATTTTAAATGAAAGTGTTTCAGCGCGCAAAGATAGTCTTTTAATTGGATTATCAATTGTAATTCAATGAGTGCATAAAAATAAACTCAAATTCATTTAATATTTTTAAATTACTTTTATGAATATCCAGCTAATAGGATATTGACCAAACTATGAGTGAAACCTTTTTTGATAAGCTTAAAAAGCGGCGTGTTTGGAAAACCATCATTGCCTATCCTGCTGCGGCATTTGTCATCCTTCAGGCTGTAGATTTTTTTATTTCCAAATATGGACTTAACCCCAAGGCTTTAACCTTTACATTGATTTTGTTATGTGGCGGGTTTATTATTGCACTCATTTGGAATTGGTTTCATGGAGAAATCGGTCACCAGAACTATACCAAGAGGGAAGGAATGTCCTATGGGCTTATTACCATGCTTACGGTCATTTTTGCCTTTTACGTGTCCATGACAACAGATCATTCAAAAAATCTGGTTCACAAAGGTATTAACGAGAGTAAGGATTATAGATTGGCCGTATTGCCATTTGTTGGCGTCTCTGGTGATGAAACCTTGGAATATTTATCTCAAGGGATTCCTGAGAACCTCATTAATCGTTTATCCCAAAACACTAATTTTCAATTGGTATCCAAACGGTCGTCTTTCTTAATTCCGGAACAGGACCAAGTATCTGAAGCCATCCTTAGAAATCTCAATGCCAATTTAATGCTTACAGGAACCATAAAGCGGGTGGCAGATAATCTTATAGTCAATTGCCAATTGATAGATACGGAAACCAACTCACAGGTTTGGGGCGAGAAAGTTGCTCATAAGGAAGATGGCATCATTACCATAGAAAACGACATTGTTAACTCCATACTCAATAGTTTACCCCAAAAATTTAAGAAAACTACAGAAGTCGTTTCTAAGTCCTGGAGTGATAATAAGGATGCACAAGCCCATTATATGAAAGGTAGGGCTTTAAGTTACGGATCTATCAATGCCGAAATAGAAAAGGCCCTAAATCACTTTAGGGAAGCTGTGAAATTAGACCCTCAATTTGTAGCGGCATATGTAGCCATTGCCAACGAAAAGCAGACCCAAGCCATGTTTGCCACAGACACAAGAGCAGAGACCTTCCATGAGGCACGATTGGCAGTGCAGACGGCTTTGAATTTAGACCCAAATTTTGCTGAGGCTTATACTGTTGATGCTATGCTTAAATTGTATCAAGATCGCGACTGGGATGCGGCTGAGGTTTCCTATAAAAAGGCACTTCAATTAGATCCCAATAATGCAAACACTCTTGTGCGTTATTCTTTTTTCCTAAGTATTTTTAGACGTTATGATGAGGCCGTGGAAATGGCGAAGCGCGCTGTTGCCATCGACCCGATTTCTATATCCAGTTTACATATTTTGGGTTGGACCAATTTGGTGTCTAAAAACTATGTTGAAGCCGAAAAAGCCTTTTCAGAGGCCCTGGAAATTCATCCCGATTGGATTTGGGGCTACATCAAGCGCAGTTATGCCCAGTTGTTCCAAGGCAAATGTGAAGCGGCCTTAAATGGTACCGAGAAAGCAAGGCAATTGATTGATGGTCGCGGTAGCGAACTTATTGAAGCTTGTTTTATTTTTATTTATGACCAGTGTGGGCTTCAAGATTTAAAGCAGGAGGCTATTGACACCTACTTGGCCACCATTACAAAAGAGAATTACGAAGATCCCATGGCAATGGCCTTCGTGTATGTTTCAAAAGGGAATTATGAAAAGGGTCTAAAATGGTTTCAAATTGCTATAGACGAGGAAACCACGGGATTTTATCAATTTACTTTAGACTATGCCTATCCAAACGATATTCTCAATGATCCGCGCTTTATACAGATGAAAAGGGATTTGAATTTGCCCCTTTAGGTCATCTTATACTGTGTAATTCAAGGTAATATGTTTTGATTTAGAAGTCGAATTTTTGAGTTACGTTTTTTCTTAAGTATCCTAACTAAATATTAATAATTCAAAAGACCTCCAAAGATACTCTTTTGAAAATTCGCCAAAATGACTTTTGTACTTGTTGTTTTCAGAGATTATTACAAAACTGCTACAAGGGTAATGCCTTTTAAAGAATAGTCTTTCAATTGTTCGTTCAGGGTCTTTAATCCATTCCCTACGACCATCAATTAGTCCACGGCGAGTTTTATAGACATATATTATATTTGATTCTTTCCTGTCATTAATCCCAAATTCCATTAAGTTAAACCAAATCCTTTTCGTTTTTCTAGTTGCAGATCCACTTGAGTTACATGGGTCTTTCCCAGGGTAATAAATAATAATAAGAGGTTTTGTCGAGTCAATTTTTTTGTTGGTGGCTAATGATAAAATTGAATCAAACTGCCTTCTGTTTTTTAGTGTACCTTCTATTCCTCTTGTTGATAGAATTCTATGGTTAATCGAGTCACCTTGAATGCTCAAAAGCCTATATTCTTTTCTTTTCTTCTCATAGTCAATTTGTGAGATTGGATTATAATTCTCGTCAAAGAATTTATAGTTGTCCTTATTCTTTTTATTGCTCTGAGAAAACGAAAGACTACATATTAAAAGAGTACTAAGTAATAAGTATAGTGTCTTAGTCATAAGAATCAAAACGTTTAGATTAAATCGTTATAATTGATTTTATCGTATGATAAGCGAAGTTATAATTATATGGAGAGATATTCAATACGTAGCCTTACGTAATTTTATGGTATCATACGTCTTCCAATACTTCTATTAAGCCTGTCTGATGCTTATTATAGATGAATAATCGTAATTTCTCCAAACCATCTAACTTGTATTTAGTATCGATGCGTTTTTGGGTCTCGGCAGAAATATCCTCTTTACGCAAAATAGCCGCGCCATAAAGTTTGTTATCACCAATAAAGGCAAAAGGATGTTGTTGTAAAAATTGTTTAACGACCTCGGAATAGGTATTTATTTTTAAAATAAAGCCACGCCTACCAGCCAAGCTAAATTTAGCGTTCCACTTTTTTTTAAATTGTAGTACACCGTCGTCTAAAAAAGCCCGAGAAAGTCCCATATCTAGCTGTGTAAAACCTTTGTTGCTCAAATGCGCAGCGCAAAAATAATAACTGGCAGAGGTGACGCCGGTTTTCCAATAGTCAGGACTGCCGTTTAATATGCCTGTAGACCATAAGGTAGGAAGAGCGCTATTATGCCTAATAATGGTGCCTGAGATGTCTTTATCTTCCATGGTGAACATTAGAAGTTCGGCACCATGATTCTGAAATTGATTCACCATACTGTTGTAATCCATGGCTATTGTACGATCATCGTGCCTGTTGGCCATTGTAGGTAGGTACATTTTATGATAAAAGGTATCATAGTCTTCTGTTGAAGATGCAACCCGATAGCCCAATTTATATTTGCGAATGCGTCTTACATCGTCTTTTGAAGACCTATTGGATGCATTCAATGGAATATCCACTTCTGCCTTTAACCAAAGCGGGATAAAAAAATCGGTTTGTTTTTGGTAAAACCACCTATGGAGATTAAGGCCTTCTATAAAAACGATGTCATATTCTTTTTTTCCGGCCCGCAGGACCTTCTTAAGTTCTATAGCACTTTTATTGCCTAAAAAGGTTTCACTGTAATTAGCCTTAAAAACTAAATGAGCTATATAGTTTTTGTGAATTTCAGTTCCAGCAAATAAAAGGCTGCAATGGCTCTGTGATTTGGATTCATTTCCTTCGATAAGCCAAACATTGGCACTCCAAAAGTCTTTTCCGGCTTGTATAATATTTTTGACCTGTTGTTTCAAATTATCCTTTTAGGATTTAAGATTTAAAAAATCAATCAGTTTTCGTATCGCTTTTCCACGATGGCCAATTTGGTTCTTAAGCGATAGGTCCATTTGAGCAAAGGTGCTTTCGTAGCCTTTTGGTTGAAAAATGGGATCATACCCAAAGCCTTGGCCGCCTCTTTTTTCACCAATAATTTGGCCACGGCATATTCCTGTGAATTCGTGGAAAACTCCATTGAGGTGTAAGGCGATTACGGTTTTAAATTGGGCTGCTCTATTGTCTTTGTCAGACAGGTCATGAATTAACTTCTTCATGTTGGCAGTGGCATCCCGCTCCGGGCCAGCATAGCGAGCACTGTATACACCAGGCGCACCATCTAGAGCATCAACTTCAAGTCCGGTATCATCCGCAAAACAATCATAGCCATACTGCGTTTTGATATAATCGGCCTTTTGCTTGGCATTGCCCTCAATAGTAGCTTGTGTTTCAGGGATGTCCTCATTACAATTTATGTCCGCTAAACTTAATAGTGTTATATGTTTTGGAACTAAAGCTTGGACTTCCTTGAGTTTGTTCTGGTTGTTTGTTGCAAAAACGAGTTGCATACGTTACAGTTTTGCTAAAAATAGCTTAATATTCGACTAAAGTATAAAAATGAATTAATTTTAAAATAAAAAGAAAACCCATGCGCTATTTATGGCTTGTTCTCATACTTCCGCTGTTGTCATTTTCCCAGGTGATCATTCAAAAATCAAATGAAAAATGGGAACTGAACGTAGATGGAGAACCCTTTGAAATAAAAGGCGTAACCTTCGGTTATACAGATGATGTGGCCATGTATATGGACCGTTTTAAGGAGTTGAAATCTTTAGGGGTTAACACTATTAGGACATGGGCCACAGGATCAAATACCGCTTTATTACTAGAGGCAGCAGAACGTAATGATATCAAGGTTTTAATGGGTATTTGGATGCGACACGGTCGTCCTGGTATGGAAGACGATGACAAATTCGATTATCTCAACGATAAAGAGGGCATGGAAGTCATGTATAATAATGCTATTGATGTTGTTAGACGATTTAAAGGGCATCCAGCTGTTTTAGCTTGGGGGGTAGGAAACGAAGTTTACCTCAATACTGCTACTGACGAAGAAAAAGTGGCCTACTCTAAATTGTTGGAACGAATTTGCAAGGACATAAAGACTATGGATAAAATACATCCTATTTTATCTGTTGAAGCTTGGGCCTTTGGGCTCGATTGGTGGGAAAAATACGTGCCAAGTTTGGATATTTACGGCCTTAATATATACGGTGCGGGCGCAGATTTTTTGCAGGATGAACTCGATAAACGCGATATTAACAAACCTTACGTGATTACCGAATTTGGTGTAACCGGAGAGTGGGACATTAATAATGAAACGTATGGTGTGAAAAAGGAGCCTTCGGACTTGGAAAAATATGAGACCATCACTCGAGGCTACACAGATTGGATTAAGTCTAAACCATCTTGTTTGGGCGTTTACATTTTTCATTATGGTAATGGCAATAAATTTTTAGCACCATGGTTACTCACCCATGTGAACGGTTTAAAACGACCTCAATACTGGGCCATAAGAGAAGCTTATACTGGGAAAAAGCCCAAACATAACTTGCTAAATTTTCAGATAGAATTGCCTGAAGGCGCTTTCGATAGTGGTACTTGGATTCCTGTGACATTGGATGTAAAGGAACCAGCTGATAGTATAATAGATAATAACTTCTATTATAACCATCGTTATGGCAGTAGGCGTCGGCGAGATGCAATCATACAACTCGACAGCCGTGGCGACTTTGAAAATGGTTTTGAAATTAAGCTGCCTAAGGTGGATGGTGGTATTAAGGTATACGCCTATTTGACTTATGCTAAGGATAATTTAGCCATAAGCTCAGATGCCATAAAGGTTTTAGATGAGGAAGAACGTGAACGAGCTTTCTTGCTGCCTAAGGTAGAGCTGCCCTTTTATGTTTATAAAGATGGCTACAATATGCCCTACACGCCTTCAGCATATATGGGTAATTATGAAGCCATGGTTGTTGATGTAAACCATAGTAAAAATGTATATGCTGGAAGTTCGGCACTTAAAATAAGTTACACTTCAAGCCAAGATTGGTATGGTTTTGCCCTCGTTGATCCCGCCAATGATTGGGGCGATATTCTTGGAGGCTATGATATCTCTGGCGCAAGGGTTTTTAGTTTTTGGGCTAAGGGTAGTTATAATGGTCTAAAGGCACAAATAGGATTTGGTCTCATAGGAGATGATAAACCGTTCCCTGATTCTGTAAAAGTTTTAGAAGATTTTGAATTAACCACGCAATGGAAAGAGTACCGTGTTAAAGTAAAACGTGAGGATTTAAGTGCTATTCGATCTGGATTGGTGCTTTTTGCGGCAGCTGATGGCTTTGCGCATGATATTTATATCGATGAGGTAAAATTTGAGTAACAATTTTATAGATGTTCATACCGTTTTCTTAGTGTATTTTTATGATAATTATCAGTAAGAAATCCACGGTTATGTCTTATCTTAGAAAAGTAAAATATAAATAAAAACAAAAACGATTATGACTGTAAACTTTCAATACGTAAACACTGATGTAAGCGAAACTTTATCTGATTTTATCCAAAAACGATTAGATAAATTAGGTGAGAAATTTGAGTTTATTATTTCAGCACAGGTATACATCAAACATAATGATAATGAGCATGACGCAGGTAAAATTTGTAATATAGAATTAAGCCTGCCAGGACCGCGTATTTTTGCCACATCTAATGAGCGTACGTATGAACTTGCGGTTAATGAGACTATTGCCGATTTAACACGGCAGCTCAAAAAACGCAAACAAACTTTTAAAACCTATTAAAAGACAATAATCACCCAAAAAACGTTTCGACGTTTTATACCAGAGGGTTTGCTATCTTTCTTTATCTGTGATGATAGGGTTCATTTCTTAAGATAGTAAACCCTCTGTATAGTTGTTCTATAAAGAACAAACGCACCATTTGGTGCGAAAACGTCATTTTAGATAGTCCTAATTTCCCGTTGGCACGGTTATAAACAGCTTCTGAAAAACCATAAGGCCCTCCTATTACAAACACCAAGGACTTAATTCCAGAATTCATATGTTTTTGTAAATATTTTGAAAACGCCAAAGAGTCCATTTGTTTTCCGTTTTCGTCTAAAAGTATTAGGACTTCAGAATTTTCTATTTTAGACATCATAAGGTCGCCTTCTTTTTCTTTTTGCTGGATTTCAGATAAGTGCTTCGTGTTTTTAATATCAGGTAAAATTTCCAGTTGAAATTTCACATAGTGCTTTAAGCGCTTCTTGTAGTCCTCAATAAGCACTTGCAGGTTTTTACTGTCGGTTTTGCCTATGGCGATAAGTCTTATTGTCAATATCTATATAATTTAATGATGAATTCAACTTGTACTAGAAACCTAAATAGAAACAATCTGTCTCTGTCATATTTATTCGGTATTCTTCATAAAGCTTTCTGTATTCATTTTTACTAACTTTCTTGTTGATCTTTAATTTTTCCTGGTCTTTCAAAAACCATTTATTGAAAAAGAAGCCTTTTCTTTCCTCTTCTAAATTTGCAATGGCTTTTTCATATGTCTTCTTTATCGAAGACCAATTTCGTTTTTTAAGAAGCTGCTTAACTTTTGAATGTGGAAATTCTGAAAATTTAGCAAACTCACCGTTAGGTTTTATAATTAGAAAGGCCCAATCGTCATATTGGAAAAATTGGTTCTGGAAGTTTCTTTTTATTGGGTGCCAACTAAAATTCATATTATCGAATTCATAACCGTGATTTTTTCCATAAAGATGTATGTGGGTGATTTTATGTTTGGAGTTGAATTTATGACATTTTTTAACAGACTCATCATATGAAGTTTTCCTTTTGAGATAATGAGCTTTTGTCATTTTGTATTGTATCGTATCATAAGAATACGGCACAACGACCTTTACAGGGCCAAATCTTTCTCGTGTTTTTGAGTAGCCCAATAAATTTTTTCTATAATGAATAAAAAGCGTTTCATTTTTATCATTCGGGATTTTATAAAATTCTGCAAAATCTTGTCTTAGTTTATTAGTATTTATTGAATCAAGTCGTCCCATTTCAAATGTATAATCAAGCATTTGGTACACATGATCGTCTAAAACAACTTCTTTTGGATAAAAAACCCAGGATTGTTTTTTTTCTAAAAATTCTTGTTCTGATATTTTATTGAGATTGGCATCAAGATATAAATTAGTTTTATTTTTGTCTTGACAGTAGCCATGCATTCCAATGAGCATTAAAATCAATAATAATAATTTCATTGTACTTTTTTGTCCTTATATTCTGATATAAATATAACTTAAAATGATATCCAAAGCCCAATTTCAAAACGAAATAGATCTTATCATAGCTAATGCCATTAGGGAGGATGTAGGCGATGGTGACCATAGTTCCTTAGCCTGTATTCCGCCTTCAGCACAGGGAAAGGCCAAGCTATTGGTTAAGGACGAAGGCATCGTAGCTGGTGTGGAGTTTGCCAAACAAGTGTTTTCTTATGTAGATGATACAATTAAGGTAGAAACCCTAATAAACGATGGCAGTGCTGTAAAACATGGCGATATCGTGTTCTATGTAGAAGGCGCTTCGCAATCCATATTAAAAGCTGAGCGTTTGGTGCTTAACGCCATGCAGCGCATGAGTGCCATAGCCACCAAAACCAAAACCTATGTTGATTTATTGGAAGGCACTAAAACCAAAATCCTAGATACTAGAAAAACGACACCAGGAATTAGAGCCTTAGAAAAATGGGCAGTTAAAATAGGAGGTGGTGAAAACCACAGGTTTGCCTTGTACGATATGATTATGCTTAAGGATAATCATATTGACTTTGCAGGTGGTGTTGCGCAGGCTATTAACAAAACCAAGCAATATTTAAAAGATACCGATAGAGATTTAAAGATTATCGTAGAGGCGCGTAACTTAGAAGAAATTAAGGAGATTCTACAATGTGGCGGTGTCTATAGAATCCTTATAGATAATTTTAATTTTGAAGATACCAAGAAGGCAGTGGAGCTTATAGGCGATCACTGCCTTACAGAGTCTTCTGGAGGTATAAATGAACAAACCTTAAGGAAGTATGCAGAATGTGGTGTAGATTATATTTCTTCAGGAGCGTTAACACATTCTGTGTATAACATGGATTTAAGTTTAAAGGCGGTATAGATGTCTAAAGACATAGAAGATAGGCTAGATAAGATACCAGTAATAAATTGGTTTGTCCGCTTTTTTAAGAAAATTAAACTCCCTGGGTTTGAAGGTTTATCTATTTACGACCTACTTGAGCTTTACGTCATGGGTATCGTTAAAGGCGCCTTAACGACAAGGGCCAGTGCTATTGCCTTTAATTTTTTTACGGCGATATTTCCATTTTTGTTATTTGTAATTATCATAATTCCGCATATTCCAATAGACGGGTTTCAAGATGATTTTTTAGCGTTTTTAAATTCGTTTTTACCACCACAGACGTCAGATTTCTTTATGACTAGTATTTTTGATAATATTAGTGGTAAAGGCAGTGCAGGCTTGATTTCCTCCGTTTTTTTACTATCTATTTTTTTAATGGCCAATGGAGTCAATGCCGTTTTTTCTGGTTTTGAATATTCCTATCATGAACAATTGGCACGGAGTGTTTTCCAGCAATACTTGTATGCATTGGGAGTATCCCTTATTTTAGCTTTCTTGGTATTGCTTACCGTTGCCGTATTTGGTTATTTTCAGATTTATATTCTAAGACCAATTTATGAAGGCCTTACCGGTGAAATTATAATAGAAACCGAAACCATTTGGATAAATATAGCCAAGTACATTTTCTTCATTCTTATGGTATATTTGGCCACCGCTACCTTATACTATTTTGGCACCAAAGAGGGTAGGCAGACCCGTTTTTTTTCAATAGGCGCGTTGTTAACTACATTGCTTATTATTTTAACATCCTACCTATTTGGCCTCTATATTGATAATTTTTCTCGTTATAATGAGTTGTTCGGGTCTATTGGAGCGCTACTTATTTTATTATTTTACCTTTGGTTAAATAGTAACATTCTGCTATTAGGTTATGAATTAAACGCCACCTTAAGACAACTGAAAAATCAAGTTTAAGCTATGAGAATATTATTCGTTTTACCATTTCTTTTTTGCTGCTCGTTCGCATTAACCGCTCAGTCCGTTTTTGGTAAATGGAAGACCATTGACGATGAAACCGGAGAGGAAAAATCCATTGTTGAGATTTACGAATCCAATGGAAAGATTCATGGAAAAATTGTGGAAATCCTAAACCCAAAAAAGAAAAATGCCGTTTGCGACAAGTGCGATGGCAATCAAAAAAACAAACCGATTTTAGGAATGAAAATCATTGACGGCTTAGAACCAGATGATGATGTTTTTGAAGGCGGAACCATCTTAAACCCTAGTAACGGGAAGGTCTACAAATGCCGACTTAAAATAGAGGACGACCCAGATACGCTGCAGGTTAGAGGATACGTGGCATTTTTTTATAAGACCCAGTACTGGCAAAGGGTAGAGTAGTGACTTATTTTTTAGATGTCATATTACCTATTCCACTAAAAAAAGCCTTCACTTACCATATTACCGAAGCGGAAGCTGCTTTTATCAAGCCAGGCATGCGAATAGCCGTGCCTTTTGGTAAAAACAAGATTTATACGGCTTTAGCCCAGAAGGTTCATAATAATGCGCCTGTAGCTTATGAGCCTAAAACCATACATCAAATTTTAGACGAGTCTCCTATTGTTACAGATAGGCAAATTGAGCATTGGAATTGGATTGCCAATTATTACATGTGCAGTCTTGGGGAAGTTATGAGGGCTGCCATGCCTAATGCTTTTATCATAGAAAGCGAGACAATTATAACTAAAGTTGAAGCAAACGACGTTTCAGAGAAAGCGTTTACGGATGATGAGTTTCTTATTTATGAGGCACTTCAACATCAGTCATCGTTAAAGATTGATGAGGTTAGCAATATTCTAGATAAAAAACGCGTATTGCCTGTCATCAATAGCTTGGTAGAAAAAGGTGTGTTGCAGCTTCATGAAGAGTTGTATGAAAAATACCAGCCCAAATTAGTGCGTTATGTGCGGCTTGCAGATCAATATAACACTGAGGGAAACCTAGAAAGGGTGCTGGAGGAATTAAGCAGAGCTCCTAAGCAGCGCAACGCTTTGCTGTCTTATTTTGCCATGAAACCTGGAACACAGAAACCTATAAGTATTTCGGAATTAGCAAAAAAAAGCCAGTCTTCTTCCCAAATTATAAAGGCTTTAATCGATAAAGGAATTTTAGAGGATTACCACCTACAGGTAGATCGTGTTTCAGCCAAGGAAAAACAAGATAAATCCGTTGAACTAAGTGATGATCAGTCTAGCGCTTTGGAAGCTATTGAAGACCAATTTAAAACCAAGAATGTCATTTTACTGCACGGTGTTACGTCTTCTGGTAAAACGGAAATTTATGTAAAACTCATTAAAAAGCAATTAGAGCTTAACAAGCAGGTTCTGTATCTGCTTCCAGAAATCGCCCTGACCACACAATTGGTACAGCGCTTACAAACCTATTTTGGCAAAAATGTTGCCGTTTTTCATTCGAGATATTCTAGCAATGAGCGGGTTGAGGTTTGGAGAAATCTTCTGGATATAAATAAGTCGGCCAAAATAATCATAGGAGCGCGCTCAGCATTATTGTTGCCTTTTTCTAACTTAGGCTTGGTCATTGTAGACGAAGAGCATGAGCAGTCTTACAAGCAATTTGACCCAGCGCCACGATATCATGCCAGAGATGCAGCCATTGTCCTTGCCAATATGCACGGAGCACTTACACTTCTAGGTTCTGCAACACCAAGTCTAGAAAGTTATTATAATGCTAAGCAAAATAAATATGGCCTCGTAGAACTTAAAGCGCGCTACAATAATGTTTTACTTCCTGATATTGAATTGGTAGACCTAGCGGATAAATACAAGCGGAAGCGAATGAAGGGACATTTTAGCGATAGACTTATTGAAGAGATCACTGAAACCCTTAAAGAAGGCTACCAGATTATTTTATTTCAAAACAGGCGAGGGTTTTCACCTATAGTGGAGTGTTTAACCTGCGGACATTCTCCACAATGTCCTAATTGTGATGTCAGCTTAACATATCATCAATACAGAGATCAATTACGATGTCATTATTGCGGTTATAATACCGTAATGATCAAGAACTGTGAAGCTTGTGGCAATGCAACATTGGATACAAAGGGATTTGGTACCGAACAGATAGAGGAAGAGGTGAAACAATTATATCCAGAGGCCAATGTAGCTCGGATGGATTTAGATACCACACGTGGAAAATTTGCTTTTGAAAAAATCATACATCGTTTTGAAAATAGGGAAATAGACATCTTAGTAGGCACGCAAATGCTAACGAAGGGCTTGGATTTTAGGTATGTGAAACTTGTGGGAATAATGAATGCAGACAACCTTTTAAATTTTCCCGACTTTAGAGCGCATGAGCGAAGCTATCAATTGATGGCACAGGTTTCGGGTAGGGCAGGTCGCACGGATATTAGAGGAAAGGTCTTGATTCAAACTTATAATCCACATCATAAGATTTTGCAACAGGTCTCTACCAATTCCTATGAAGATATGTATGTAGAACAGCTAAATGAGCGTTTTAATTACAAGTATCCTCCTATTTTTAGAATTATAAAAGTGACCTTAAAGCATAAGGATTTCAACAGAGTGAATCTCGCTGCAGATTGGTATGCGAAATCGCTTAGACAAGTGTTCGGTTCATATATACTTGGTCCAGAATTTCCGCCAATAGCGCGAATACGAAACCAGTTTATAAAAAATATCATGATAAAAATTCCGCCGAAGCAAAACTTAAATAAAACCAAGGAAGCGATAGCTAAAATTGATAGCAGTTTTAAGGCGGTTGCAGATTTTAGGCCAGTTCGTGTAATTATAAATGTAGATAACTACTAAAAGTAAAATCCCATCGTAAGGATGGGATTTAATACTGTAGTATGTTGAGAACACAGCCTCGCCAAATGTAAAGTTTTTACATATTATTGAGGGCATCAACCAATTGGGTCTTTTTGTTTCGACTCAAAGGAATTTCATAGGCTCCGACTTCAACGTTTTTACTGTTAAATCGGTCTATTTTATCCAAGTTCACGATGTAAGATTTGTGTATTCTCAAAAACTTACCTTCTGGTAATTCTTTTTCAAAGGCTTTCATGGTTGATAATACAACAAGACTGTTTTCTTCGGTGACTACCTTTACGTAATCGCCAAGAGCTTCAATCCATTTGATATCTTTAATGTACACCTTACGTTTCTTAAGGTTACTTTTTACAAAGATGTGTTCACCATCCGTTTCATTGAAATCGAGTTTCAATTTGTGCTGCTCAATAGCTTTTTCTACAGCCGTATTAAAACGTTCTTTGGTGATAGGTTTTTGAAGGTAATCCGTAGCATCGTAATTAAATGCTTTGAAAGCGTACTCTTGCTTACCGGTAACAAAGATAATTTGGGGTTTGTTGTTGAGGACATCTAAGAGTTCAAAACCGTTTAATACAGGCATCTCTATATCTAAGAAGATAAGATCTACCTTATGTGTATTAAGACCGTTTTTAGTCTCTAATGCGCTGCTGTACTCTGCAATTAAATTAAGTGAGGAGTGATTCTCAATTAACTTAACTATGGAGAGGCGCTGAATCGCAGAATCATCAACAACTACACAGTTTAAAGTCATAACATTACTTTTTATTAGGTTAAGATATCGACAATAGTACGATAAATTCGGTTAAAAAACAAATTTTACCGACAAACTGTAAAATTTAACAAAATCTTTAGTAAAGAACTTGTGTAAAACTTTGAGGTTGAAATCGTTGTTAGAATTAGAATAAATATGTATTTTTGCAGCCGTTTTAACAATAAACTAAGAATTACTTATGAATCATTATGAAACTGTTTTCATCTTAAATCCCGTTTTATCTGAAGAGCAGATAAAGGAGACAGTTAAGAAATATGAGGATTTTCTCGTTTCTAAAGGAGCAAAGATGATAGCCAAAGAAGATTGGGGACTAAAAAAGTTAGCCTACCCAATCCAGAACAAAAAAAGTGGATTTTACCACTTATTTGAGTACCAAGTAGCAGGAGAGGTCATCGAGCCTTTAGAATTGGAGTTTAGACGTGACGAGCGTTTTATGCGTTATTTAACTGTAAAACTAGATAAGCATGCTATTGCTTGGGCTAAGAAGAGAAGAGAAAGAAATAATCAAAAAGCGTAACCATGTCATCAATAGAACAACAAGCTAAAGGAAAAAAAGACGGAGAAATCAGATATTTAACTCCGCTTAATATAGAGACGACTAAAGCGAAAAAATATTGTCGCTTTAAGAAGTCGGGAATCAAATATGTAGACTATAAAGATCCAGACTTTTTATTGAGTTTTGTTAACGAGCAAGGGAAACTATTGCCAAGACGTTTAACAGGAACTTCATTAAAGTACCAAAGAAAAGTATCTGTGGCCGTTAAAAGAGCTAGACACTTGGCCCTTATGCCATATGTGACGGATTTATTAAAATAAAATATCATAACAATGGAACTTATATTAAAACAAGACGTTGAAAATTTAGGATTTAAAGACGATATTGTAACAGTTAAGAACGGTTATGGTAGAAATTTTTTAATTCCTCAGGGACACGCTATTTTGGCGACACCTTCTGCAAAAAAGGTATTGGCCGAAACTCTTAAACAAAGAGAGCACAAGGAAAAAGCACTTATAGAAGAGGCTAACACAACAGCAGAAGCTATCAAACTTCTAGACCTTAAGATAACTGCTAAAGCAGGTACAGGTGCTACAGCTGGCGATAAGTTGTTTGGATCCGTTACAAACATGGATCTGGCAAACGCCTTAAGAAACGAAGGCCATGAGATAGAAAAGAAATTCATTTCTATTCAAGGTGGAAATATAAAGCGTTTAGGTCAATATGAAGCCGCAGTAAGACTTCATAGGTCTGTTACCGTTGATTTAACTTTTGAAGTAATCGCGGAAAATTAAACCTTTGTTGAAATTATTAGGAAAACCACCTTTATGGTGGTTTTTTTATTTATAATTTTCAGAAGGTAGTTATACCTATCGCATCGTGCTTATAAATCAAAAGTCAAACTGCACAAACATGAGATTCCTAAAGATTACTTCGGTCGTATTATTTTCAATTTTTCAAATAGGTCTTGGTTTTGGTCAAGAATTACCAGAAAAGGTTATAAATGAAAATGCTCAGTTTTGGATCTCTACAAATAATGTATTTCGAGTGGCGGACCGCTGGGCCGTCCTAAATGATATACACGTAAGAAGAACAAATTTTATTTCCGATCCAAACTTCTACTTTCTGCGCGTTGGTGGGCAGTATTATTTAAATTCAAATATCCGATTAGCTGGTGGCTACGCCCATTTGTGGCTCACGGCTACTGGTGATTGGGACACGTATCAAAACGAAAATAGGATTTATCAGCAGCTTAGTATTTCTAGACGTTATGAAAAGATGAACGCCCTGTTTAGGATACGATTAGAGCAACGGTTTTTCAATAATGTGGAGGATGGACAATCCCTGAACGATGACTTCTATGTGAACCGAATAAGGTTTTTGGTGAGTGCCGGTTTTCCGTTTAAAAAAGGTGGTGATACCGAGTTTATATTAGCAAACGAGACCCATTTAAACTTTGGAAAGGACGTTGTTTTCAACACTTTTAACCAAAACAGGTTTACCATCGGAATCAAACATAAACTAAGTAAACAGTGGAAGGTAGACTTTGGTTACATGATGGTATATCAGCAACTGGCAGCAGGAAACGTTTATAATCTCAATCATACCCTTCGCCTTTTCTTTTATGGTAGTTTCGACTTTAGAAAAAATAAAAACCTACCATTTAATGAAGTAAGACATGGTGAAGAATAAAATACAGCTCGAATGAAAAAAAGCGTATTCAATTTAGGTGTTTTAGTAGGGATTGTAGTTCTGGGTTTAACCTTGTCGTGCAAAAAATCCCAGGCTACTGCAGATCTAGACTATTTTAGATATTCCAATGCCGATAGCATCCCTCAAATAAGTGTGCATAGAGGTGGTAAAGGCCTTGCCGGTTTTCCAGAAAATTGTTTGGAAACTATGGACTACATCAATGGTCGCATGCAGGCTATATTTGAAGTTGATGTAGCCCAGACAAGAGATGGAAAGTTGGTGCTTATGCACGATAATTCCATTAATAGGACAACAACTGGAGAAGGGCTCTTACGAAAAATGACTTACCGTGAATTATCCAAACACAATTTAAAAGACGACTTTGGTAAGGTCACGCCATTTAAGGTGCCTCTTTTCGAAGAGGTCTTGGAATGGAGTAAAAAAAATAAGGTTGTTTTAACCGTAGATGTTAAACGCAGTGTAAGCCAAAAGGAAGTGATTGAAACCATAAAAAAGGCAAAAGCTACCGGCAACTGTATTTTAATAACATACGATATAGAACAAGCTGTATCTGCTTATAAATTAGCACCTGAGCTACTTTTGTCCGTAGCTGCTAGAAACAGTACCGAATTTGAGCGTTTGCTCAATTCCGTAATTCCCGTTGAGAACATGGTAGCCTTTACTGGTACGCGATTATCATCTGCTAATCATTATAGAGCTATACATGATAAAAATATCTTATGTATTCTAGGAACTTTGGGCAACTTGGATAAACAAGCCGAAGCTCGTGGCGATGAACTTTATCTAAAATGGAAATCTTTAGGAGCGGACATTATTGCAACCGACCGTCCGTTTGAGGTTTACAGAGTTTTAAATCAAAAAGATTACGAATGAAATTTGCACGACTAACCAAAGAACAGTTTGAAGAATTGCATCAGGAATTCATCAATTTTTTAGCAACACAGTCTATTACCGCAGAGGAGTGGGAGGCCATAAAAAAGAATAAACCCGAAGCTGCAGAGCAAGAACTCGATGTCTTTAGTGATTTGGTCTGGTACGGTGTGTTAAAAAAAGTAAAGTATCTCGAGCACATCTCATCCAATCAAATCCATCTGTTTTATTGTGGTAAAAAGTACATGCGCTTAATCGCTTTAAAAATTGAAAAGGAGGATGTTGATCTCACCTCTAAAAAGGGTTATCAATGGCTTAGGGATAATTTACTTTCAGATCATGTGCAATTTTATAATGCTAGAAAGGACTATTCGGAAGATAAGCATCAAGATATTTTCAAGCTTATTCAGCAAGGTGCTCAAATCACAAAAGGAGATTTATTTCAGTATTTTGAGAACCTGATATCTTAGGTACAGATTTATTCGTAACGCAGGGATTCTATAGGGTCCAACTTGGCCGCCTTTGTGGCCGGATAAACCCCAGAAACCAAAGCGACGACAAACGCAATACTAGTAGCCCATATCATAGCTAACCAAGGTGTGGAAAAATCGAGTTCAAAAGCCTTGGAAATTCCCCAACCAATTAAAATTCCTAGAATAATTCCCAGGAGACCACCAAGTTGACCAATAATAACGGTTTCCATAAAAAATTGAAATGCTATGGTCTTTCGCTTCGCACCAAGTGCTTTGCGTACACCGATTTCTCTGGTACGCTCGGTTACGGAAACTAGCATAATGTTCATCAAGGCAATTGTGGAGCCAAATATGGTTATGATACTAATAATCCAAGCCGCGACATACAGATAACTTGATATCGAAGCTATTCTGTTAATTAAGTCGTCGCTACGCACCACGCCAAAATTATTCTCTTCGGTAGGTCTTAACTTTCGTATGTTTCTAAACGTTAGTATGGCGTCTTCTTGAGCCCCTTCCAACATGTCTTTTTTTCCAACTTTAACACTTAGATTGTAGTTTATGTTCGGGTTGGTGAAAATGGACCTTGCTTTTTGGATTGGCATGATTACCCTTAGGTCTTGATTGTTTCCAAAAGTAGAACCCTTTTCCTTTAAAAGCCCTATGACTTTCAATTTCGCACCTCTAACACTTATGGTTTTATTGATGGGATAGTCATCAGGAAAGAGCGCTTTCCTTAAATCACTACCTATAACACAGACGGCATTGTTGTTTTGGACATCAAAAACATTGAGTCCTCGTCCCAAGTCTATTTCCAAACCGGAATTTTCTAAAAAATACTCATTGGCGCCTATGACCGCGACTTCCGGGTCTGTTTTTTTATTTTCATATTTTACTTCTGCCGCTGAGGTTCCAAAAAATGATACGGATACTGTGGTAAACGGAAAGTTGTATTTGTCCAAGAAATCCTTGACATCTACATAATCTATCACAGGATTTATTTTTTTTCGTTCCCTACCGCTTTGCCGTTGTACATTAAAATCGTAGCGCTGAAGATTAAATGTATTGGCACCCATCGAAGAGAAGTCACTGGAAATCGTGTTTTCCAAGGCAGAAATTCCGCTTAAAATCCCAACAAGGGCCATGATGCCAATGGCAATGATTAAAACCGTTAGTATGGTTCTAAGCAACTGGCTTTTTATCGAATCTACAGCTATTTTTATATTTTCTCGTACTAATGAAAACATGGAGCTTTAGGGTTTTTCGGCTTTAGCTATGTATAAGACTACATTACAGTGCTAAAGTTACTATAAAAACAAAATAACTTCGGTTACCCTTTAAAATTTATAATATTTTTGTGACTCCAAA
>CAZGDG010000060.1:6175-19495 GCA_964524415.1 uncultured Flavobacteriaceae bacterium | reverse complement strand
AAATACTTAAGTTTTGTTTTTATTTTTTCACTTATCCAATGTAGCCTTTGTTTCATATTTGGGTTAACAAACAACAATTGACCTCCTCCCATCCAGTGACCTTTAATATGTGGCCCATATGGCCTATTCTTTTTTAGACTAATGGTTTCTGTGTGGAGAATATTTGGAAATATTTTTTTTATATGTTGCGTTTGTCCGCCTCTGTAGCCCTCTATAAAAATAATAGCATGCTCTGATAGTAATGGTTTTATCAACTCCAAGGATTTCTCAGTCCCGTCAATAATAATAAGTGGGAATTTCATACCATTAGGAATTCCTTCAATAGAATCCGTGACCTTTAAATCATCATAATATCTTAAATTATTACTAAGAGCTTCAAGGCAAAATGAATTGGTTTCTGTACCAAAATAATTTATTTTGACATTATGTTCTTTACAGTATTGCTGAACAGTATCTACTATACAACCAATTCCCAAGCCGATCTCAAATATGTTGTTAATACGATACCTCTTAATCAATTTTAGAATTGTTTCCAACGCAAATTCGCTAGCAATAAAATCAGAGCCTTCAAGTTGTGAAAAGCGTTCATAGTTCTCTATGGCAAGATTTCTCTCTAAATTCATTTCTCAAATATTTATTATGTTTTAAATGGGCAAACGCTTAATAAATCATCTTGTAAGCTTCGGATATAATCTGTCTGTGGAAGGCTATCATTAAAGTTAAATTGGGCCTCCAATACAGAACGACTCAAAGCAACTTGCTTTATTTCTGGTATATAGGGTGTGATACCAACAGACCTAAAATAATCCTTAAATTTTATATTATCACCGAATAGCTTATCTGAAAATCGATACCAAACCGCAGGTATACCATAAGCATGGGGTATGATTAAACCATGTAAGGAAGAGGAGACTATACGTTTGCAGCGCAATATAGTTTTGGTGGTCACTTCTATATCTGTAGTCATCAAATCAATGACAATAACTGAAGCATCGTCCTTAAACTGATCTTTAACACGGTCATAATCTACATAATGTGGAATTATGCCTAAATCATGTGTTTGCTCTACCTTGGGATTAAAAAATCGCGGCATTACGAGACCTGGATCACCATAAATTTCAGGTACCTCGTAGCCTTGTTTCAGCAAACAGTTTCGGGTTTCAGGACCTCTAACCGCCAAAAACGTCGCTCGTTTTACCTGTTGGTTCGCGTTTATGATACCACTACCCCAAACCACACACTTAGGGTTAACATGCGCCAAAACGCTTCCTGCCGTGACATAGATAGGCTGAAATAGATCACGCCAATGCCAGCGTTTCGGTTGGGCAAAGACAACAGGTTTATTAGACATACGCTCCACCAAGTATTTACCCAACAAATCACCGTAATTCTCCGCAGCCTTTTGCATCAGCCTAACTTCACTCCACCAAAAAACCCTTAAACTTGATTTTAACACAGGCATACTAGATTACGTTTATGGTGAAATGAATTTCCTTTAAATCCTCAGTCACGTTATAAGCATAGTTGTAATGACGGTAGTTAAGGACAATCTCCTCCAACACCATATCATTGATTTGTTTTAAGGTCCAATAGGGCTGACTTAACCTTCCTAAAGCCTGTTTCACTCTGTATTTTAAGGATCTATAAATCTCGGCCTCTTTAAAAACAACCCTGACAACTTTTCCTCTATAACTAGGCAATTGCACTTTAACAAAATGAACCACCTCAGCCTGTATATTGGTTAGTTCTACGGTTACATCCGGTACCTCCATGTCTTTTTTTGCTTTTGGTAAAATTACCTGTTGCCACACTCCGGAATCAGCATGTTTTGTTGTTTTAAACCGTTTATGCCAAAATAACTGCTGCTGGTTAAGCCGTAAGGCATTGAACAATCGCGGTTGTACCGTGAGCATTTTGTCTTTGCTTTTAGGATAGCGTGGGTGCCATTGGTGCCGTAACAAATCGTCCTCACAGCGTTTTTGGGCATAACCTGCATGTTGCAATCGCAGATTTAAGTCGGCATCCTCAGAACCATAAAAATGAAAAAAGGGATCAAGGCCACACACATCTAACAATGCCGATTTGGGAAACAGGCCAATACCAAAGGTGTCACCAATAAATTTTGGTGTCCATTGGCTATAAGGGGTTGAAGGTACTTTAGCTGTGACAGCATGAGACAGATACCCAATTTTAAATAGACTAAAATGCCAGTCTGATTTAAGAGGATTCAAAGCCTGTGTAAAATGGGGAGAAAAAACCACATCAACATCGGCCAAGACCACAAAAGGGGTTTGTGCTAGAGCAATTCCATAATTCAAAGCTTTGGATTTATTCCACAACAGACCAGGATGCCCAATATAGTGGTATGTGACAAATGGAAAGCGTTCAACACAATTTTTAATAGCAGCGCTAAAACTGGAATTACTACCATAATCCACAAAAAGGACTTGAAAATTCTGGCTGTTTTGCGCTTGTAACGACAACAAGGATTGTTGGATCCGTTTGGTTTCGCGGTTGCGATATGCATAAATGATTGTGTATTCTTTCAAAGACATTAATTTATTGGCATAATTCTTACTAGAATTCCCAAGCTCCTATCTATTAAAGGGTCTTTTTTGCATAATAGGGACAACTTGGTTTTATAAAGAAAAATATAATTTGGTGTCATCTATTAAATCATTGTAATTGATAATCCATTCATTTAAGGCATAATATTTACCTTCGATTTGCGGTATGTTCCCACCGTTGAGAATATTAGTTATAGTGAGAACCCAATCATTAATAAAATTGGGATTATCAATTAGAATCCCTAACTCTCCGTACCTTAAAACCTCAGGGACACCACCTAGAGCAGAAGCAATTGGAACACATCCACAATTAAGGGCCTCTATTAAAGTTAATCCAAACCCTTCCTTACACAGAGTTGGAAATAAATAGAAATCGCTTACTTGATAATATTGAGGTAATTTATCATGGGGCAAACGTCCAATGCTGGTGACTTGAGGTTCCTCTATGGCTTTAGCGCTACCCACAACAAGTAAATGTATGTCAGGATAGTGTTTTATAAGAACACGCCAGACACGCAAGATAAAAACCAAACCCTTTTTAGGGCGGTCATTGGCACACCAGAGAAATACGGTTTTATCTTCAAGGCCCATAGTTTTCTTTAAAGCTCTTTTTTCATGTTCCGAACATTTTTTAAAAAGACTTGTATCGATTCCATTATGCAGCACCTTAAAACTACATGGTAACACCGTATAATAATCTATATGTGCCTTGTAACTGGCCTTGGTTAAAACCACCATCTCATCAATTTGCTCAAAAAAGGAACGGCTTTTAAAATTACCATAAAACGGGTCAAAACCATGGTAAAAGAATTGAATAAAACAATTATTGCGAATGCCCTTTTCAACCATTAGTTTATGTAAGTAAGGTACTATACCAAAATGGTCTACAAGTTGAAAAATATAACACTCGTTTTTAGTGATAAGGCGTTCACACACCTCTATAGTGCTTAAGTAAGGGTTTTTTAAAATATTTCGTTTTACCTTAGTCAAATTCGTATTAGTCACAGTTCTGTAATTTACCTCAGGTAAAGGCATAACGGGTTTAGGGCAAATAAGATAATCAATAGCGTGATTGCCTTTAAGGTATGCCGTATACATGTTGGTCCAGCTCCCAATATGATTAAATGGTAAAGGAAATTGAGAAATTAATATAACTTTCGGCTCACTCATTATTTTCGCCATAATTATATCTAGGAAAATAAATAAGCCTAAAACCTTTATTGAAAAACAACAAGGTCATGGCACCAACAAACATTCGCAAAGAGTGCTTTGTTAATGAATTTGTATTAATCATATATATTATTAAGCTTTTAAAATATTTTCTAAAAACTTGAAACCTCAAGATAAAATTTTTAGATAAACAACATAATTTATAGTAATTTAAGGACTGTCTATAAAAAATGAAAGAATTCAATTTAGTTTTATTTAAGTTAGTCTTTCTCGTATTTAAGCTGCAATATACCATATGAAAATAGTAAAATACGGACTCCTGTGAGGAAATAGATGAATTTGCTTTATCACTTATGCTTTCCTTTCCCTTTCTAAGGAAAAATAAATCCTTATCTAAATACTTAAAATTAGGAGAACTTAATAACATCCTAAAATGAAAGTCTTTCTCCTGACCACGAACTAATTTTTCATCGAACAACATTTTATTCTCCAAAAAACTTCTTCTCCACATTGGAGAAGGTGTGTAAAAATAAAGTCGATTAAGTATATAATCTTCTAAATAATTTTGGGAACTCAATTTTAAAGGTCTGTCTATTTTTCCCAATTTTTCAAGCTTTTTATGAAAACTTCTACCTAAACAAGCACAAAAATCTAAATTCAAATCACTTTCTAAAACTTTTACTTTTGTTTCAAGGAATTTTTTGTCCATTAGGTCGTCACTATCAAACCAATTAATGTACTCTCCTTTGCTCAACTTAAAACCGTAATTACGGGCACCATTACCACCTGGCAAATAATCAGCCGGTCTTTCAAAATAATTGAACCGTGAGTCTTTACTAAGATATAGTTTTACAACCTTTGCTGTATCATCAGTTGAACCGTCATCCACCACTATACATTCCCAATTTGTGTACGTTTGGGCTAAAACAGACTCTAAAGTATCACAAATGATATGAGCCCTATTGTAGGTAGGAATGATTATAGAAATCAAAGGATTATTCATAATAATTTTATTGGCTTTCCAATGCTTCTTGAAGCCCTTTAATATGTCTTTCCAAGCTAAAACGAGTTCTAATTAAAATTTTACCAGCGTTTCCGAGTTGAACAGCATAGCTTTTATCATCTAGTAACTTTACCATATATTCTGCCATCTTATTAACTTGATGTTCTTGAACTAACAAACCTGTTTTCTCGTGATGGATTACGTCTGGAATTCCTGCGTGAAAAGTTGAAATCACAGGTAGTCCTGCACTACTGGCTTCTAAAATAGCGACAGGAGTACCCTCCATATCTCCATTAGCAGCAGTAATTGAATGTTGTACAAAGGCTATAGAATCCTTAAGATAAGCTCTATATTCTCGTGGAGATATAATACCAACAAACTCTACATTATCACTGATACCAAAATATCGTACAATATTCTTGCAGGTATTTAAAAGAAGTCCATCTCCAGCCATTATAAGCTTGGCATCAGGATGTTTTTTTAAAACTTTGTTAAAAGCCATAATTGTGTAATAAGGTGCTTTTTTATCCGTAAACCGACCAATTGCTACAAATTGTTTTTTTGAGAAAAGAGGCTCAACCCTTTCAAATTCAGGGTTTGGGCCATAAACATTATAACTCAACTTTTTCCTTGGACAGCCCAAATCAAGTAGCTTAGACTCCATTACTTTAGATACGACAATAACTTTTGTCGCTTCTTTAAACACTGTTTTATAATTCTCACAATTCTTTATTACTTGAGATACTGATGCATCATAGCCGTGAAAATGTACGACAAACGGTAATGTTGATTCTTTTAGAACAGCATTTAACTTAAAGGCGTGAGTACCATATTCTACCAGAATGACATCTATACTATTTTTTTGAAGTGATTTTAAAACTGACTTTTCATTTATCCATTGAAATGAAAATCTAAATAAAATTCGTAAAATTTTCAGCCAATATCTGTAAAATCTTGGAACTAATTCATTTGAACCCTCTAATTTAATCGCACCACTACTTCCATAGTAGTAAAAGACCCTTCCTTTTAGATAATTTTTATGAGCCTGTATAAACGTCTCAGAATAAGGATTCTTATTTGGAGAAAAGATGGCAATATTCATTAAAAGTTACTTTAGATTATTCATGATTTTTCTTATGCCCCTTTCTACTATACCTTTTTTCTTAGGCAATGAGATATCAATATTTAACTGATTTTTCAATTTTCTAAGTCTATCTTTTTGTTTCTCAACTTTAAAGGATCCATTATTCTTTAGCTTATTGGCCACTGAAATACCCATCTTACTCTGAATAACTGCGTAGAAGTAATCATATGGTCTCCATATCTCTTGAAATTCAAAATATATAATTTCACCATCAATCGCTCGGGCTAAAGAATGTAGCACAGACAAATCGATATCCTCATCTATAGGCTGTAAGCCATTCGGGTTATGTTTTCTTAAAAAATCTTGATGATATTTTGAAGGGCAGGCTAATATGACTTTACCTTTCTCGTTTAATAGAGTAGAAATACTCTTATGAAATTTATACCTCTGGTTTTGAGGTATATGTTCGTACACGTCTATCATTACGATGGCATCAAATTTCTGCTCGGGTATTTTTTCGGTAATGTCTAGAACCTCATAATTTAAATTTCCGTTCTGAAATAGATTTTGTGCATTATTGATTAAAATAGGGCTTAAATCTACACCCTTAAATTCTACCTGTTGTAAAAATCTCGAAAACTCATAGGTACTCCAACCTATCCCACAACCAATATCCAAAACTTGAGCACCGCTATGCACAGGGATATATCTGACCAAATTCTCAATGGCGCTTATTATCCTCTTATTTCCATAAGCGTAATCATTTATCAATTTGCTATCAAATTGGTTGTAGAATTTTAATGATTTGTTCATTAATAACTAAACTCTTTTATTAGTTCTTTAGCGGCATTATTAATATAGTTAATCTCCTCTGTTGTCAAATCATTTTTAAACCTGCCTGGACCCTTGATTTCTTTTGACCAAGATTTATTAATTTGCTTATTCTTTAAATGCTCAATCTTGTTCAAATCATAATTTAATTTGCAAAATTCAGCTACTAGTTTTATCGTATCATCTTTTTTTTCAACGAAATCTTCATATTTCAAAAACATTAGGTCATTTGGGTATCTCTCTTTATACTCTAAAGCCTTTTTTAAATAAACAGCCCATCGGCTTAGAATATTTTCTAACTCACCTTTACCTTTTATATTTAAATAATGTAAGTTTAGATAAAGACCATTATAATCTTGATTGAGTCTTTCTTTAATAGCTGCGACTGTATCGCGTGGGTCTCGGACTATATAAATGACTTTAAATTTCTTAAAATGAATCTTACGTACTTGAAACAATATTGTAGCAAAGCCAGGAATTTTGACAATGTCATGTTTCCATATTCTATTAATTAAACTTAAGGTAAAACCTTTTAATCCTATCATATTGACTAAAGGGTAAATATACCAAGAATCACTAGGGTCATTTAATAAACTAGATCCTGTTGATTCACTTAACAATTTTGCGATTGCAGTGGTTCCACTTCTTTCACAACCTACAATTAACACCTTCATCTCTAACTAATTTTGCATGGAATCAAATAAGCCGCATAACTTCGATTCAATTTTCCAGTTTTGAAAACATCCCCTTGTAATACCTTTAACTGGAATGCTTTTCTTATATTATCTATTTGATTTTCTCTTTTGGTATCAATTCTCGACAATAAGAAATGAAAGTCATATTGTCCTCCTCTAAATAGGAATCGATTAAATTGAATCTCAATATAACCCTTTTGAATTATGTCATTAATGTTTAAATTCATTTCATCTGATACAATCATTGATTTCAACTGCTCGACACTATCATAAATACTGAAAGCAAATACTAGTTTTTCATCTGGCAAAAATTTAAATTCAAGTTTGATTCGTATTTTTAAATAATCTCCAGAAACTATAGATTGAATTCGTTTATCTTCCTTATTGTATAGAGAAACCTCTGAAAATATTATTTCCCCAGACCCAAACCTATCAGTCCTATTTAATAAACTTATTCTTTTTTCATATTCATCATCCTCTAAATAAAAATTTACGGCTTCTTCAGATGTACCATTAAAGTCTATTTTTCCCGATTTAATAACCATACCTCGAGAACATAAAGTTTTTACCGCCGCCATATTATGACTCACAAACAAGACGGTTCTACCTTCCCCTTTGGAAATATCCTGCATTTTCCCTACGGCTTTTTTTTGGAATTCCGCATCACCCACGGCCAAAACCTCATCCACCACCAAAATATCAGGCTCTAAAAAGGCTGCTACGGCAAAGGCCAAACGTACACGCATCCCAGAACTATAACGCTTTACCGGTGTATCAATATAGCGTGCACAACCGCTAAAATCGATAATCTCATCTTCCTTGCGTTTAATCTCTGCCTTGGTCATCCCTAAAATAGCACCGTTAAGATAAATGTTCTCACGTCCGGTCATTTCTGGATGGAAACCCGTGCCCACCTCCAACAAGGAGGCAATCCGTCCCTTGGTCTTAATCTCACCTGTGGTGGGACTTGTAACCCTAGAAAGGATTTTTAATAAGGTGGATTTACCAGCACCATTCTTCCCTATAATTCCCAGGACTTCGCCACGTTCCACCTCAAAATTAATATCCTTTAAGGCCCATACGTAGTTACTCTGGGCTGCTTGGCTCCTATCATTGACATCCCCAACTTTTAAATAAGGATCTTCCTTGCCGCGCACCTTATGCCACCAGCGATTCAAATCATGGCTTAAAGTCCCGGTACCTACCGTACCCAAACGGTATTGTTTGCTAATATTTTCGGCTTTTAATATAATGTCTTTAGACATTGGTACGTGGTCTTTAGTCTTTGGTTTTATTATTATTGTCGTTAGACCTTGCCAGGTTATCTTGACGTTTTAAATAGTTTTGCAAACTACTAATCATTTTTGCCAATAGCAAAGCATCTTTTTTTAAAGGTTCGATGTTTTTTAAGTCAATAAATTCTTGCCGTTCAGCTATTGTCAAACAAACCAAACATTCCTTAATTGAACCTTGGGCAATTTGAAGAAACCTGTTGAATTGAGCATTCGTATCGCCCTGACCTTCAGCAATATTTAATGCTATTGATGTTGCTGCACGCCTCATTTGAGAACTCAAATTGTAAATTTCAGAATGTGGTAATTCTTTTGAAATGTCATAGATGCTATCGATGAAGTCCAACGACTTTTGATAAACCTCTAATTCTTCAAATTTAAACTTTGCCATGCCTAAATCTTTAGGTATTTAAAAAACATGCCTTTCACTTCACTTCTTTTTTAATTAAGGGCGGTAGTATCCAATTGTATGCTCTATACACCAACGACCACGGACAACCGACCACTCACCACTCACCATTCACTATTCACCATTTACTGCTCATTTCAACCTAGATTTAATACGTCCAGCGTAATATTTTAAGACCCTAAAGGGATGGTTCAAAATATGCTCTAGGCTATCTATTCGTTTAGATTTGATTTCCAAAAGTTCGGGATGGACATAGGTATTTATCTGATCTTGTTTTCGCTCTAAAATAAGTTTGAATCGGTCGTCTTTTATACTGGTGGCATTTATAAAAATTAAGATGTTTTGCCTATACCACCAGCTGACCTTTGTATTATCCCATAACTCGTGTCTTAAGACATCAATACAGTGGTAATTGTTGGAATTAAATAAATCAACCCAATAGTTATTGCTTTGTTCATTATAATGAAATGTTCCGCCCTGGCCTTTTATAGCAGCCGAAAACAAAATGATATCACTATGCCGACATAAATTCTCTACAAAGAGCTGAGCGTTTTCAGGATAGAGGTGCTCAGCTACCTCAAGCGAAATCGTCAGGTCAAATTTTCGTCCTAAATCAAAAGACGTATTAAGATCATGGGGTGTATACTTTTCTCGGTCAATTAAAAGGGAATCCGTATTCACATAGGGCCCATCGACACCAAAAACATCGCAATTATGGGATTCGAAAACAGTTAACCAGGTTCCTAAACCGCAACCCACATCCAATACAGATTGCGGCTTAAAGTAGTTTAAAAACAATGGCACCACTTCCTTGGCAGAATTGAATGAGTTTTTCAAATGCCCCTTATGGAAAGCCTCACTGTAAGTACGCTCAGCCATAGTATTGTATTCCTGTTTTTAAAAGCATTACACCTACATCTGTTCTTGTCGCTCTAAATATAATTTAGATATAAACACTTCATTTTAATTAAGCTTCCTATTTTATGGTTTGCAAGGCCCAATTCTACTGACTGCAAACCAACGACCAAGGACAACCGACCACTCACCATTCACCACTAAACCGTATCTATAAATTGTTTTTCCGTCCTATTAAAAATAACAAGTCCCAATAAAAACACCACCATACTAATCAAGGCGGTATATCCAAAACTGGTCCAAGCAAAGGTGCCCGTATCCAACAACATTTTCCTAAAGCCTTCCGTGATTTGGGTTAGCGGATTCAACTCCACCAAGCGTGCCACCCATACAGGAAATTTGGCACGGGCTTCCGACAAAGGATAAGGCACGGCAGAGACGTACATCAGCAATTGGACGCCAAAACCAACCAATATGGTTAAATCACGATATTTAGTAGTCATTGCAGAGATGAGCATCCCTAAGCCCAAGCCCAACAAGGCCATCATCACAACATATAGAGGAAACAAGACAACTAGACCACTAATGGCCACAGCGCTGCCCTGCCACCAATAAAACATAAAAAAGCCAAAAAAGATGCCCAATTGAATGCCAAACTTCAACAAATTGGAAATCGTAACGGACATGGGCATAATCACACGAGGGAAATACACCTTCCCAAAAATCGCTTGATTCTTGGTAAAAGTATTGGAGGTGCCCGTTAAACACTCCTTAAAATAATTCCAGGCCGTTATCCCAGCCAGATTGAATAAAAAGGGCGGAACACTTCCTGTTTGGATTTGCCCCAAATTATTAAAAATTAAGGTAAAAATCACTGAGGTAAATAAGGGTTGTATCAAATACCACAACGGCCCTAAGATGGTTTGCTTATAAAGGGTTACGATATCGCGCTTTACAAAAAGGAACAGCAAATCCCTATAGCGCCAAATCTCCCGAAAATTAAAGTCAATCAGCCTTTTCTTTGGAGTAATCGTATATAACCAGGTATCGTCTGTATTAGCCAAGGGGTTTAACTATTTTGGCACTAATATAAGAAATGACGCTTAGGAACATCTGCCTTTTTTTAGTCTTTTTGAAGCTGATATAAATTATAATGATTACACATGTTGGCAATACCTTTTTCCAAGGAAACCAAGTCACGACCCAATAAAGCTTTCATCTTGGTAATATCGGGACAACGACGGTGCATATCTCCCTCCTTTAGGGCGGGAAGAAAGACAATCTCAGAGTTTGATTTGGTGACTTCAATGACCAAATGGGCCAAATCCAGAATACTAATTTCCTTATCATTACCCACATTAAGCACATCGTTAACATAGGCATTGGTCGTTAAGGCTTTGATACAGGTGTCTACATTATCATCGATATAGCAAAAGGAACGGGTCTGACGGCCATCACCATAGATAGGAATCGGCTGGTGGTTCAAGGCCAAACGAATAAACCGTGGCATTACAAAATCGTTACTTTGGGCAGGGCCATAGGTGTTAAAGAAGCGAAATATGGTATAGTCCAAACCAAAGTCCTTCTGATAGGCTTTAAAAAAGGCCTCGCCCACATTTTTCACGATGGCATAAGGCAAGCGGGAGTTCAGAGGTGTCGTGTTTTCATTCTGCGGAATTTCAAAAGGTTCGCCATACACCTCAGAGGAACTCGAATAAAAGACGCGCTTCACGCCAGAGTTCTTGGATAGGGATAAAATATTTTTTATGCCCTCAATATCCTTAAGCACGTTTATAGGGCTTTTTAAAGTACGCTCCACTCCTACAACAGCGGCATAATGAAACACATAGTCAAACTTAAAGGTGGCAAATATGGAAATGATATCGTTGTAATCGTTAACATCGGCCTTGATAAAGGTCACATTGGGACGTTGCGGCACCTTGCTGAGGGAACCCGTGGAAAGATTGTCTATGATAACAATAGTATTGGAAGCATCTTCAGCCAGTTTAGCAGCAAGGTAACTTCCCAACTGCCCAGCGCCTCCTGTAATCAAAATCGTTGTCATTAATAAATAAAGGTTTATTAAAGACAGTTATACTTAGGGAATACGTCTGCCTAATCGGTTGTTAATGATACGAATGTAAAAATTTTGAAGGAGTTTGGAGGCAAACCATCAAGAAATTTTTAACAATTAAAGACAACGTGCTCATTAACGTGGTAAAAATACAGCACCAAAACCTCTAATAGCAACCCTATAGCAACCCTATGGATACCCTATGGAAAATAATGACATGTAAACCTTAAACGATCGTGTTTGAAACCGTTTAAAAATAGCTGCTTAAAAACAACTGGAAAGAAAAAAACACAAATATAAACCTTGTTGCCATTTAGCACAGGAAATGAAACCCTCACTAGTCCTGAAAATAATCCCAGGTAATCTTAAGCCCTTCACGGACCGTAAATTGTGGGTTGTAACCCAAAAGATTTTGGGCCTTGGAAATATCCGCCAAGGAATCCCTAACATCACCTTGACGAGGCGGACCATAAACTGCTTCTAGATTGGAATTGGCAGCGGCACGAAGTGAATCCCATAAATAGTTGACGGAAATACGGTCACCACATGCCACATTAAAGACTTCATTTTTAGCGGCTTCAGACGCAAAAAAGCCACGAATATTAGCCTGTACCGCGTTATCCACAAAGGTAAAATCGCGTGTCTGCTCACCATCGCCATTAATCTTAGCAGGCTTGTCATCCTTTAATGCTTGCATGAATAAAGGAATGACTGCAGCATAGGCTCCGTTGGGACTTTGTTTTGGTCCAAAAACGTTAAAGTAGCGCAAGCCAATCACATCGGTATCATAAGTTTTTCCAAAGACATCGGCATAGAGCTCGTTTACATACTTGGTTACCGCATATGGCGATAAGGGCTTACCAATGGTGACTTCAACCTTAGGTAGTGTTTTGCTGTCGCCATAGGTAGAGCTAGACGCTGCATAGACCATACGCTTTACGGTAGGACTGTCCTTTAGGGCAATCATCATATTTAAAAACCCGGAAATATTAACGGCGTTTGTCGTAGCAGGATCGTTAATGGAACGAGGCACAGATCCTAATGCAGCTTGATGCGACACATAATCCATATCCGCCATGGCTTGTTTACAGGTTTCCAAATCACGGATATCACCTTCTATAAGTTCAAAAGCAGGATTATCCATAAACTCAGTAAGGTTCTCACGATACCCATTGGAGAAATTGTCTAAAACCCGTACGGTTTTAGCCCCATATTTAAGCAGGTATTCTACTATATTGGACCCAATGAAACCACCGCCTCCCGTAACAAGAAAGGCTAATTTGGAAAGGTCTTCGGTATGGTAAGGTTTGGAGTACATAGCTTGTGGTAAAAAAAATTAT